>JAIVHQ010000225.1 GCA_020200995.1 Flavobacteriales bacterium | reverse complement strand
CAGGTTTTCCGGAAGGGCGTCAAAAGCCTCGTCGGTGGGGGCGAAGAGTGTAAACTCGCCTTCACCGCTTAGTGTTCCGTCGAGTTCTGCAGCTACGAGGGCCGCTTCGAGTGTGTTGTGGATGTCGCTGTCCTGGACAATCTCAAAGATCGTGGGCAGTTCCTCCGCTTCGGGCACGAGCACGGCGTCAATGACGTGTACCACACCGTTGATGGTCACGATGTCGGCTAAGGTCACCTGGGCTTCGTTGATGAAAACGTTGCCTGCATCGAGAGATACAGTGACAGTCTCTCCGGAAAGGGTTGTGATCACCTGCTCATCTTCCAGGTCGCCTGACAGGGCAATGCCGTCCACGATATGGTAGAGCAGGATGTCGGTCAGAGCGCCGTCGGGATCAGCGAGCAGGTCGTCGAGCAGCCCGTCGGGCAGATTGTCGAAAGCAGCATCTGTGGGAGCAAAAAGTGTAAATGCTCCCGGTCCCGACAGGGTGCCATCGAGTGAAGCTGCCAGCAAGGCCGCTTCGAGTGTATTATGGTCTTCACTTGCTTCCACCACATCAAAAATGGTGGTTGCGTCGGGAATCAGCACCGCGTCGATGACGTGTACCACCCCGTTGGAAGCTTCGATATCGGCGAGGATTACCTGTGCGCCGTTGACAGGTTTTCCGGAAGGGCGTCAAAAGCCTCGTCGGTGGGGGCGAAGAGTGTAAACTCGCCTTCACCGCTTAGTGTTCCGTCGAGTTCTGCAGCTACGAGGGCCGCTTCGAGTGTGTTGTGGATCTCGCTGTCCTGAACGATCTCAAAAATCGTGGGCAGTTCGATTTCCACACCGAGTACGGCATCAATCACGTGTACAATACCGTTGAGGGTGACAATATCAACCACAGTAACTTCTGCATCGTCTATAAAAACGCCTTCTGCCGAGATCGATACCGTCACGATGTCACCATTTAATAAAGTGACCTGCTGTTCATCTTCCAGGTCATCGGACAGTACAACGCCGTCAATTACGTGGCCCAGGAGCAGCGATGCCAGATCGCCATCGGGATCAGCCAGCAAATCGTCGAGGAGGCCATCGGGCAGATTGTCGAAAGCTGCGTCTGTAGGGGCAAAGAGTGTAAATGCTCCCGATCCCGAGAGGGTCTCATCGAGTGACGCTGCCAGCAGTGCCGCTTCGAGTGTGTTGTGGTCTTCGCTGGCTTCCACCACATCAAAGATCGTTGTGGTTTCGGGAATGAGCAAGCCGTCAATGAGGTGCATCACACCATTTGACGCCTGAAAATTTGCAAGCGATACATCTGCTGATTCGTTTAGGCTGATGGTGGAACCTTCCAATCCAACCTCTATGGATTGTTCAAAAAGTGATTGGAGGATAAGGCCGTCGGTCAACTCCGATCCGACCAGCTCTTCACCTACAACATGGTGTAAAAGAAGGTCAGTTAAAACTCCTTCGGGGTCGGTGAGAAATGCGTTTAATAAATTGTCAGGCAGTGATAAAAAGGCGGCATCACTCGGAGCGAATACAGTAAACGTCCCGGGCCCCGAGAGCGTTTCATCCAGCCCTGAGGCCTCCAGTGCAGTTACCAATGTACTGTGCACACCTGTACCCGAAAGCACTTCCATCAGGGTAGGTTCTTCCTGGTCTTCAGGTACAAGTACTGCATCAATTACGTGGACCACACCATTGATAGTTACAATGTCGGCTGTGGTTACCTGCGCATCATTTAAAAATACATTACCGCCTGTAGTTGAAATTGATATTGTTTCCCCTGCCAGGGTTTGAATGGTCTGTTCGTTTACTAAGTCACCTGAAAGGGCAATGCTGTTAGCCACGTGGTAGAGCAGAATGTCGGCAAGGGCACCTTCGGGGTCCGCAAGCAGATCGTCGAGCAGGCCTTCCGGCAAATTATCAAAAGCCTCGTCGGTGGGCGCAAAAAGCGTAAACGCACCTGATTCTGACAAATCTTCATCTAAACCTGAGGCCTCTAGCGCAGCCTGAAGGGTATTGTGGTCAGGACTTTGTTCCACTACGTCAAAAATTGTGGTGGTTTCGGGAACTAGAACAGCATTGATCACATGGATAACGCCGTTGTCCAATTCACTATTTGCAACTACGATGCCCGCACCGTCTACCGATATGGAAGCTCCTTCTATTGAAATCAAAACATTTTGCCCCGCCAGGGTAACCAATTGTTGGCCATCCGTTAAATCACCTGATAGGGTTGAGCCCGAAACTACATGGTGCAAGAGAATATCGGAAAGCACACCGTCGGGGTCGGTCAGGAGAGCTTCTGTCAAGTTAAAGGGAAGTGCATTAAATGCGCTATTGTTTGGTGCAAACAACGTAAAAGGGCCTTCTCCATCAAGGGTTTCATCGAGCCCCGATGCTTGCAGTGCCGCATTGAGTGTACTTAAGTTTGGAACAGAATTCACCGCTTCGGCGATGGTCTGGGCGCGAAGAGGCATTAGACCTGCCAACAGGAAGCCCGTTAGTAAAAGTATTTTTTTCATGGGGGTTTAGATTTTGGTGTTTTCAAATAGCATACATTATTTCATCCATAAAAGGATAAAACATCACGCATACAAAACCTTAACAATTCGCTTTAAGCTCTGTTTCCACTAAGACCTCAAAATTTATCTTAAAAAAATTGGGCTTTCGTCGAATCTTAAGGGCGCGAGAAATCGCGCTTCGCCCGGACAAAAAATAGAATCATACTTTAAGAAAGAGCAGATTTATAGGTGTCTATGGCTCTTTTTCGCGATTCTTTATGCGGCACAATCGGATCGGGATACTTGGAGTCCCGAAATTCGGGGACCCACTTTTTGATATAAGTAAATTCGGGATCAAATTTTTTCATTTGCGACTCCGGATTGAATACACGAAAGTAAGGTGCCGCATCACAACCGCTGCCTGAAGCCCACTGCCAGCCGCCATTGTTTGAGGCCAGCTCGAAGTCAAGCAGCTTTGCAGCAAAATAAGCCTCGCCCCAACGCCAGTCGATCAGGAGGTGCTTGGTCAGAAAACTCGCCACAACCATGCGCACCCTGTTGTGCATGAATCCGGTGGTGTTCAGTTCACGCATACCCGGATCTACAATTGGATAGCCCGTTCGTCCTTCACACCAGGCATCGAATTCGTCTTTGTCGTTGCGCCACGGTATGGCCTCATATTTTTGCCGAAAGGCACGCTCCGCCGACTCGGGAAAATGCCAGATAATGACCTGGTAAAAATTCCTCCAAATCAATTCGTTCAACCAGGAGTCGCTGTGTTTACGGGCAATTTTGGTCACCGCGCGAATGCTCAATGTACCAAAGCGAAGGTGCATGGAGATGCGGCTCGTTCCCTTTTTGCCGGGAATATCGCGCATGTCGCCGTAATTTTTGATAACTGAGGTGTCGATTTCTCGAGAGGGGTATTCGAAATCGAATGAAGAAAACCCCATTTCTTCAAGTGAAGGAGGTTCGGCAGCGGCGAATGAATGTAAATGATCGAAATGCGGCTCGCACGGATAAGGCTCGACGTCCGACTCGCTAAACTTTGCCAGCCACTTCCTGCTGTAAGGTGTGTATACCACATAAGGATCTCCGTCGTCTTTCAGCACTTCGTCTTTTTCGAAAATCACATGGTCTTTGAAGGTGTTAAAAGCAATGTCTTTTCCCTTTAGCAATTTACCGATTTTGCTGTCGCGCTCACGGGCATAGGGCTCGTAATCGTTGTTGGTATAAACGGCGCTCACATTGTAATCCTGCGTCACCTCATCCAAGACATTTTCGGGCTTTCCATAGCGTATTTCGATGTCGGATCCGTGCTTTTGCAGTTCTTTTTTGATGTCGAGGAGTTCCCGGTGCAGGAATTGGACACGGGCGTCGCGTCGGTCTTCCAGCTTGTGCAGGATGTTCCAGTCAAAAATGAAAAGGGACACCACGGGGTGGTCACCCTTCAATGCGTGATGCAGGGCGGCGTTGTCTTCGAGGCGCAGATCGCGGCGCATCCAGTAAACCGACACGGATTTTTTTTCTGAGTTGCTCACGGAAAGGTCTGTTTAAGTTTTTTTTCGGGTTCAGCGTGGCTATACCGTTTCACAGGATTTAGGCTGTGATAGCCGTCAAGGCCTGTGATGGCTGCAACTGAAGCTGCAGCCAAATCTACATATCCATCGGCGTGTACATATTGGCCAGGCACCGACAAAAGTACGATGCGCCCCACAATGAGCCGTGTATTATTGGCGGGAATGGCGATGTCATCTTCTAAAACACAACCGATTTTCACGGCACTCTCTGCACAGAACGGTGCTGAAAATTTTTCAAGGTAGACTTTTTCGATACCACACGCCTCAAACTCTGAGGTGCCGGCAGGATATTTGGCCGATGTTTGGTGTGCCCGCTCATGCATCCGATCTGTCACACCATTGATGGTGTAGTGGCCTGTGCTCACTATGTTTTTATATGTGTGGCGCTCTACATGTACGGGCCGCATCACAAACCCAATCAAAGGCGGGTGTGCTCCGATGTGCACCACAGACGAAAAAAGGGCGAGATTCTCATCTCCCCCTTTGCTTTTTGTTCCGATCAGCGATGCGCTCTTCACTCCCGTGACAGCATTGATGAACCTACCACGGTATCTTTTTTCCAGCGCTCCTATGTCTTCGCCGGTGAGTAGCATCACAGGTTTTGCACTGTTCCCATTCCGCCGTCCACACCAATAATTTGACCAGTGATCCAGCTCGATTTGCCCCCGATAAGGAATGCCGCCATTTCGGCGATATCCTCGGGTTGACCAAAGCGCTTAAGTGCATGGCGCGCATTACCCGCCTCTTTTTTCGAATCATTACTCAAAAGGCGCTCAGCCATTGGAGTTTCGGTGAGCGAGAGGGCTACAGCATTCACGCGAATTCCGGGAGCCAACTCAGCACTCAGGGAACGGGTGAGCCCTTCAACCGCTCCTTTCGCGGCAGCTATTGAAGTGTGAAAATTCAAACCACGTTGCACGGCCACTGTACTAAACAGCACAATAGAAGCTTTTTCAGCTTTTTTCAATGCGGGCAGGGCTGCCTGAATGGCATTGACCGCACCAACGAGGTTGATCCGAAAGTCTTCTTCAAAGTCTGTAGCTTTGAACCGGTGAAATGGCTTGAGATTGATGCTCCCCGGACAAAACGCCATTCCGTCCAGTTTTTCCGGAAGGAAAGACCAGTCTGCTTCTGAGTCAGTGGTATCAATATCGTGAACACTGACATGATCGCTGCTTTCGATTCGCTCAGTTGCACTTCGAGATGCCACGATTACCTTGTCGCCGTTTGCTGTAATAATGTCTGTAAGCGATTTGCCGATGCCGGTGGTACCGCCTACAATTAAGTATTGCTTACCCATTGCTGTCGAGTTTTTCAATTTCTTTTAGAACTTCTTCAGCCTCTGCCGCAACCCTGTCTGACTGGGCTCGGTTTGTGGTAGAAAGTCTATGAGACTCCTCCAGAAGCTTTCTGTATTTCTTTTCAAGTTTTTCTTTGGGATCTGATTTCCCGAATAGTCCGAACATATTAATCGAGGTATTTAAAAAATTCGTTTCTGACATTTTCGTCGTTGAATTTGCCATGATAACTACTCGTTACCGTGCTGCTAGCGTGATCTTCCACGCCACGCATCGATACGCACATATGCCTCGCATCGATAATGACTGCCACGTCTTCGGTTTCGAGCATAGCCTTGAGTTCGTTGGCAATTTGCACCGTGAGCCTTTCCTGTACTTGCGGCCTTTTGGCAAAATACTGTACAAGTCGGTTGATCTTTGAAAGCCCGATTACTTTTCCGCCTGAGATGTAAGCCACGTGTGCTTCGCCGATGATGGGCACAAAATGGTGTTCGCAGAAGGACTGCACAGTGATGTGCTTCTCTACGAGCATTTCCTTGTACTTGTACTTGTTATCGAAAAGCGCTACACGGGGTTTGTTTTCGGGGTTTAGCCCGCTAAATATCTCTTGGATGTACATTTTGGCTACGCGGGCGGGGGTACCTTTCAAGCTATCATCTGTGAGGTCGAGACCCATTTCAAGCATGATTTTTTCGAAGTGGCCTGCGATGTTGACCATTTTCTCTTCGTCTGATTTTTCAAAAGCATCAGCGCGCATCGGTGTTTCGAGCGAAGTATAGATGTGCTCATCACCAATCAGGTCGTTAATGTCGGGTCCGCTCTCCTTGCTATCCAATTTCAACGTAGTTCCGTTCAGTTTCATAAAGTGTGATTTTTACTTCGAAAGCGTCGTCGATGGCGCTTCGCATTTTTTTCCAAATTACCGCTGCGATGTTTTCGGCAGTGGGGTTGAGGTCTTCGAACTCCTCCGTGTCAAGGTTGAGGTTTTTGTGGTCGAAAGGATCTTCCACTTCGCTCTTGATTAAATCCTTGAGTATTTTCATGTCCATCACATACCCCGTTTCGGGATCAGGCTCACCCGTGATCGACACAATGAGATCGTAATTGTGTCCGTGATAGTTCGGATTGTTGCATTTTCCAAACACGGACTGATTTTTTTCATCGTTCCATGCGGGATTGTGAAGCCGGTGCGCGGCATTGAAGTGCGCTTTGCGCGAAACTGTAATTTTCAAGTGATTCGGGATTTGTTTGACGACGTTTATAACACAAACCTACTGCAATTGTTGGCGAGCGCCATCAATTGTCGCATAATGGCTGGCTACACTGTCAAAAAGCATACGAAACCAAGGTGTAAACTTCTCGGGGTTGCTGCGCATTTCAGCACTGACATCATCGATGGGTGCATAACGCCAATCGCATACCTCACGAGGGTTGGGCCTTGGAGTGTCTTTGTAGCGACCGATAAATACGTGATCGTATTCGTGTTCGATGAGGCCGTTCTCCATTTCGGCGCGGTAGGTAAACTCAAAAGCTTTCTCAAGCTCGGCGGTGATGCCCATTTCCTGGTGGAGCTTGGTGCTGAGGCAATCGTTTAAAGCTTTGCCTTTTATCGGGTGAGAGCAGCAAGTATTGCTCCATTGTCCGCCGCAGTGGTATTTTGACAAAGCGCGGCGATGGATAAGCATTTCACCCTGATCGTTGAATAGAAAGATGGAAAATGCGCGGTGTAATAGCCCTTTTTTGTGGGCTTCCAGCTTTTCCATGGTGCCGATTTCCCGATCTTCGGCATCCACCAATATCACATGTGGTGCATCAATATCGGACATTAAAGAAGATTGAAACTGTGGCGAACGTAGCTGCTACAGAAGAGCGCGTATTTCCGATGGTTGCTTATGCGCACACGCCGCGACATGATTTCGGCGGTGGGCTTTCGCTTTATTTTACGAAGCAATTTGTGGTAGTAGACATATGCCACGAAAACCCCGAAGCGGGCATCTTTGGGCAGCATTTTTATACCTTCGTAGCCGGTCGCAAAATCTTTTTCAATGTCTTCTTCAATCTCTCGCTTCACCACTTCGTTAAACTCGCTCATGTTGACGCCCGGAAAATATGTTCGGCCCAATTCATTAAAGTCTGCGTGGAGGTCGCGCAGGAAATTAATTTTTTGAAAAGCAGCACCTAACTTCATCGCGTAGGGTTTGAGGGTGGCATAGCGTTCTTTATCGCCGCGCAAAAAGACGCTTAGGCACATGAGGCCCACCACTTCCGCTGATCCGAGAATGTAATTGTCGTATTCCGCGTCAGTGTATTCGTCTTTATGCAGGTCCATCCGCATACTCTTTAAAAAGGTGCGAATACAGTCATGATCGATATTATATTGCCTCACAGCGTGTTGAAAGCTGTTTAAAATAGGGTTGAGGCTGATTCCATCCTCAATGGCTTTGAAAGTCTCTGCTTCAAATTCATCGAGAAGGCGTTTTTTAGGAAAGTCATGAAAAGTGTCGACAATCTCATCGGCAAACCTTACAAAGCCATAAATAGCGTATACAGGTTCTTGCAGGTCGGGGGCCAAAAAGCGAATTCCCATACTGAATGAGGTACTGTAGCTTTGTGTTGTAAGCTTACTGCACTTAGCCGACACAGTATCGAAGAGATGCTTCATTTCAACGGTGTTTAGTTGAAGTATTTGACCACTTCGTCTGCAACTACCTTTCCTGAAATAAGCGATGGGGGAACGCCGGGACCGGGAACCGTAAGCTGTCCGGTGTAGTACATTCCATCAATCTTTTTGTTTTTCAAAGATGGTTTCAAAACGGCCGTTTGTTTTAAAGTGTTTGCGAGACCGTATGCATTCCCTTTGAACGAATTATATTCGGACATAAAATCGGTACAGGCAAAATCTCGCCTGAAGATAACATTTTTTTGAATACTTTGTTGAAGCAAATTTTCCATTCGCTCCATTACTTTATTAAAGTAGACCTCTTTAATTTCCGGGGTCTCTTTTAATCCGGGAGCTGTCGGAATAAGTATAAATAGATTTTCGCAGCCTTCAGGAGCAGTTGTTGGATCTGTTTTCGAAGTGGCCGAAACGTAAAATAAGGGGTTTTCAGGCCACGCCGGATTTTTGTAAATCTCTTCCGAATGTTTTCCAAAATCGGTGTCGAAAAACAGGTTGTGATGTAATAAACCATCCACTTTTTTGTTCAAACCCACGTAATAAAGCAAACTCGACGGAGCCATGGAGCGACTCTCCCAATACTTTTCTGAATAATTGCGGTTGGGTTCGTCAAGCAGTTTTTGCTCCGTGTGGTGATAGTCGGCTGAGGAGATGACAACGTCTGCGCGGTGTACTTCTCCCTTTACCGAAACACCTACTGCCTTACCGTCTTCAACAATGATTTTGTCAACGGGAGCATTGCAGGTAATGTTTACGCCTTTTTCCTCGGCCAATGAGGTCATGGCAGCTACGATGTCGTACATGCCATTTTCGGGATACCACGTGCCGAGCTTTATGTCGGCATAGTTCATCAGGCTGTAAAGGGCAGGTGTTTTGCTCGGCATGGCGCCGAGAAACAGCACAGGAAATTCCAGTAACTCGATCAGAAAAGGATTCTTGAAATACTTCCTGACGTGGGAAGACAGCGAGGACAACAACTGCAGGCGGAACACTCCTTTGATCACACGCCAATCAACAAATTCCTTGAGGCTCTGCCCGGGTTTGTACACAAGATCTTTGATACCTACCTCATATTTGTAGGCCGCCTCTTTCATAAACTTATCCAGAGCTTTTGCACTGCCGGGCTCGTAAGTTTCGAAAAGGTCCTGCAGGGCCTTGTAGTCTGCGGGGATATCTACCTTGTGATCTTTGCCAAAATATACAGCGTAAGAAGGGTCGAGTCGATCCAGGCGATAGTAATCACTTACTTTCTTTCCGAAAAAACCAAAGTAAGTATCAAACACATCAGGCATCCAGTACCAACTGGGACCCATATCGAAAGTAAATCCGTTTGCTTTGAATTGCTGCGCACGGCCTCCGGTCATTGTGTTTTTTTCAAACACTTTTACCTCGAAGCCTTGATGGGCGAGATGTGTAGAAGCGGAAAGTCCGGAAAATCCGGACCCCACTACAATCGCACGTTTTTTTGTCATTGAATATTAACGATAATCGGCCAGATTCACCATGAGTTTCTTGCGGGCAAGAAAGATACGGCTTTTAATGGTTCCGATCGGCAAATCAAGCTCGGCAGCAATTTCTTTGTATTTGAATCCGCGGTTGTACATGGTAAAAGGTACGCGGTACTCGTCTTCCAGATCGTCTACCACCCTGACAATTTGTGAGTGTGAGTATGCACTGTCAGGAGACTCAAATCCGCTGTTGGTGTCTGCGGTATTAATAAAATATTGTTCGTCTGTTTTGTCAATAATGGTGTTCGCGCGCACTGCCTTTCGATAATTATTGATGAAAGTGTTGCGCATGATGGTGTACAACCACGCCTTCAAGTTGGTGCGCTCTTGAAATTTGTCACGGTAGGTGAGGGCTTTCAGGTAAGTTTCCTGAAGAAGGTCATTTGCGGCTTCTTCATCATTGGTAAAGCCGTATGCAAATGACTTCAGCGGCTTTTGGAATGCGATAAGTTGTTGGTCAAAATCGTAAGTGCTCATGGTATTGCTTTCGGTTTGTTCAACAAATGTACGAAATAATTAAACAAACCAGGATATCAACAGATGTTAATAACTGAAAATTAACAAATCATGAACCCGAAATATCATATTATCTCACTGGTGCTCATTCATTAGGGGTCGGAAAAATTATTCTTTGGAGGAGGAGAATGGTGTTGAACAGGACGCCTTAAACAAGATTCAGAGCACGGCAAGCATCCGTTTGAAATCACCAGGAGCAATATTTACCTTCAAACGTTTATGTTTAATAAGACCTTCCGTGTTCTCAATTCTGTTGGTGATGATTATTTCCTGTTCGGGAAAAGAATTGAGAATTTTTTGCAAGAGGGTATTTATATCGTCTGTGGTGCAAAGCGACATGACTGACGTGAGAATATAGTCCGCCGGGCTTACGGCGTTTACTGCGACCACATCATTAACTGGCACACTTTGACCGAGGTAGATCACTTTATGCCCGGCCTTCTGGATGAGGTAGCTGTAAAAGAGCAAGCCGATCTCGTGCAGTTCACCTTCGGGCAAAAAAAGCAAAAACTTCTTGCCACCTGTTTGATTGGCAATGCCCTGCCCGTCTATTGCCACAATAAGTTTCTGACGAATCAGGTTGCTAATAAAGTGCTCCTGAGCGGGATTGATTGCTTCCGTTTGCCACAGCAGGCCTACTTTTTTGAAAAAAGGGTAAATCACCTTCATCATGGTCTCTTCGAAACCGAGTCGTATAGTGCAGTTCACTAAAATTTTTTCGAATCGGAACTCGTCCATTTCTACCATGGACACCACCAGTCTTTCCACCTGTACCTGCTCGCTGACATCCTCATTTCCAATTTCTACTACTTTCTCGCGAAGCTCTTCGGAGTTGAGCCCGACAATCTTAGAAATCTTAATCCCGTAGTTATTCAGGATGGCGATGTTAAGGACTTTACGCAGCTCCTCGTCAGTGTAGTAGCGAATGTTGGTGTCGGTGCGGCTCGGCACAATGATTCCGTAGCGCTTCTCCCAAATCCTCAAGGTATGCGCCTTGATACCCGAGAGCCTTTCCAGATCTTTAATAGAGTATTGTCCCGTCATGTTTGCTTTCTGCCCCTGTCAAGTAATAAGATGAGGGATTGTTGAATGTATTGTTCAAATAACTGAACAAAATTACAGAAATCATTTAACAAATGCACCGATATACCCGTTTCGATGCGATGTGTGCTTTTCCGAAAGGGACAGGAAACCTTGCGTTGGGGCATCTCATCCTTTCGTAATTTTACACCGTGGAACTATCTGAACAAATAAAACTGCTCCCGACCTCTCCTGGGGTATATCAGTTCAAAAACGACGAGGGTACCGTCATTTATGTCGGAAAGGCAAAAAGCCTTAAAAGCAGGGTGGGGTCTTATTTTTCAAAAGATGCCGGCCACAGCGGTCGCACCCGCGTCATGGTGCGAAAAATCGCAGATTTTTCCTTCATCGTCGTGGCCAACGAGCTCGATGCTTTGCTTTTGGAAAACAACCTTATAAAGAAGCTTCAACCACGGTACAATGTCTTGCTCAAGGACGATAAGACCTATCCCTGGCTCTGTATTAAAAAGGAGCCATTTCCACGCGTATTTTCTACCCGCACTAAGATTAAAGACGGCTCCGAGTATTACGGTCCTTATGCTTCGGTGAAGACCATGAACACATTGCTCAGGCTGATCAGGAGGCTTTATAAAATCCGCACCTGCAAGTACGACCTCAGCGCGTCCAACATCGAGCGCGGGAAGTTTAAAGTCTGTCTCGAATATCACATTGGCAATTGCCTTGGCCCCTGCGAGGGTAAGCAAACCGCCGAGGAGTACGACGGCCAAATCGACGATATTCGCGAGATCATCAAGGGAAACATCTCATCGGTGCTCACGGTGCTGAAGACGCGGATGAACGAATTCGCAGAAAAGATGGA
>JAIVHQ010000129.1 GCA_020200995.1 Flavobacteriales bacterium | reverse complement strand
CTACAGCATTGACTGGTACGGCAATCCCGATAAGGACGACGGCGGCTGGTCTCTGGAAATCATCAATCCGTTTACGGGCTGCAGTGGCGCCCAAAACTGGAGCGCATCCGAAGCTTTCAGCGGAGGCACCCCCGGCGCTGAGAACAGTATTTTTGACGACACCCCTGATACGACCCCGCCTTCGTTTGTCGGCTTCCTGGCAGAGGCTCCCGACGTGATTGTGCTGCAATTCAACGAGCTGATGGACGAGCAGTCGCTCACCGAAGGGATTTATGCTTTTGCGGCGGGAATTTTGGTGGATGAGGCCCAGCCCCTTGAACCGCCCACCGGGGTGCGGATTTTTCTGAGTGAGCCCTTGGAAATAGGGCAGGTCTACAACCTCACGCTCTCCGGGTTGGCCGACTGCTCGCTGAACGACCTTCCCGAAATCGAGGTGCAGATACAGCTCGGGGTGGCCCCTGAACTTTACGATATTTTGATCTCCGAAATCATGGCCGACCCCACGCCCGCTGTTGGATTGCCGCCCGCCGAATACTTTGAGCTTTACAACGCGAGCGATAACGTCATTGAGCTTGCCGGCTGCAATTTCTCCGGAAGCGAGTTTACCAACAGCCGCCTGGTACAGCCCGGCGAATATGTGCTTTGCGTGGGTGAAGGACAACAGTTTGAGTTTTTGGCCTATTCAGACCTGTTTCTCATCGAAGGGCTAAGCGCCACTTTTTTGACGAACAGCGGACGCGAGCTGCTGCTTACCAATCCCGAAGGCCAACTTGTGGACCGCGTGAACTACAACATTTCCTGGTACAACGAATCAGATAAAGAAGACGGTGGTTGGAGCTTCGAGCGCATAAACCTCGAAGAGCCGTGCCGCGGCTCGGACAACTGGACGGCCTCAACTGCCCTGCTCGGAGGTACACCCGGTGAAGAGAATACCGTGAACAGCGATGAACCCGACACCACATCACCGGGCATTGTGATCGCCCTTGTTCCCGAACCCACACAGATTGAAGTCCGCTTTTCCGAAGTCATCGACCCGGAGAGTGTTTCGCTTGCCGAATTTGACCTCAATGGCATAACTGTGATTGATGCAGAGGCCATTGCCCCTGATAATTTGGCTATGCTTCTCACCCTCGGCTCCGCTTTACAGGAGGGAACTGTTTACACACTGAAAGTCACTGGTGTGACCGACTGCACGGGAAATCTCATTGAAGATGAGGCGGAAGTGCGTCTGGCTGTGCCTCAACCAGGAGCACCCGGCGATATTCTGATCAATGAGGTTCTTTTTAATTCGGGAAACGACGGGGTTGATTTTATAGAAATTGTCAATGTATCTGACAAGTCAGTCGGCCTGCAGGGCTGGGAGCTTCTAAATGTGAATCTGGTATCGCGGGAGATTACGGAAGATCCACTGGCAATATTTCCCGGCGAGTACATGGTATTCACCTCCGATATTGATCAACTGATGGTTCAGTTTCCCCTCGGGCGGAGAGAGAAGTTTGTAGAGTCGGGTACACCCCAGCTGACCAATGCGGGCGGTGCTGTGATTGTCAACAACGATTTGGGCGAGAACATAGACCGCTTCGATTACAGCGAAGATTACCATTTATCATTGCTGCGTAGCTACACAAACGTATCACTGGAGAGGCTCAGCTTTACACGGCCCACCAACGACGGGGGCAACTGGAGCTCGGCTGCCGAGAATGTAGGTTTCGCCACCCCGGGATACCTCAATTCTCAATTTTTGCCGGAAGGCAGGGCGGAGGGCACATTTGAACTGGAAAACGAAGTATTCAGCCCCGACAATGATGGCTTTCAGGATGTTTTACTGATCAATTACAAACTCGACAATCCCGGCTTCATCGCCACCATTCAAATCTTTGACCGGCGCGGAAGAAAGGTGAGGGACCTGGTGAACAATCAAATTATCGGAACGGAAGGCACCATCTCATGGGACGGCACGACTGATACCCGCACCAAGGCGCGCATCGGCCCCCACATCGTTTTGGTTCAGCTCTTCGATCTGGACGGCAATCAGGAGGTATTTAAAATGCCTTGTGTGGTGGCCGGTCGCCTCGGAAATTGACCGCTGAACCGCGCCAAATTCATACCTTTGGCCCGATGATAACACCCGCTGCACCTTCAACCAAACTTCCGCAAACAGGAACCACGATTTTTGCCGTGATGAGCAAAATGGCGGCCGAACACGGCGCCCTTAATCTCTCACAGGGTTTTCCCGATTTTCCTGTGAGTGAAGAACTCATCGGGCTGGTTGAAAAATACATGCGCGAGGGCCGCAATCAATACGCACCCCTCGAAGGCACCCAGGCGCTGCGGGAGGCCATTTCTGCAAAAATGCAAAAGCTCTACGGAGGCCGTACTTACGACCCCGAAACGGAAATCACCGTGACCTCCGGGGCCACCCAAGCCATATTTACTGCCATCACCGCTCTGGTGAAGGAGGAAGATGAGGTGATTGTATTCACCCCGGCCTATGACTGCTACGTGCCGCCCATTCTGCTCAGCGGCGGCAAGCCCGTGTTCGTGGAGCTCAAGGCACCACACTTCCGTCCCGACTGGGATGAGGTGAAGAAACGGGTGAACAGAAAGACGAAACTCATCATCATCAACAGCCCTCACAATCCTTCAGGAACCGTGTGGACTGCCGACGATATGCGTGCCCTGGAAAAGCTCGTGGTGAGCACCGGGGCTTACGTCCTCAGCGACGAGGTGTACGAGCACATTGTATTCGACGGGGCTGAGCACCAAAGCGCCGCCCGATTCGAGGCCCTGTCGGCGCACTCTATGATTGTAGCCAGTTTCGGAAAAACCTTTCACGCCACAGGCTGGAAAATGGGCTATATCTGCGCTCCGAAAGCGCTGATGAAGGAGTTCAGAAAGGTGCACCAATACATTGTGTACTGCGTGAATCATCCCATGCAGGCAGCCCTCGCCGATTTTTTGGGCAACGAAGCCAACTACACGGGAATTTCATCTATGTACCAGGAGCGCCGTGATTTTTTTATCAAAGCCCTCGAAGGCAGCAAGTTCAAGCTTATTCCATCGCAAGGCACGTACTTTCAGCTGTTGAATTACAGCGAAATCAGCCGGAAAAAGGAAGTGAAATTTGCTGAGGAGCTCACCAAGGTGCACGGCGTGGCTTCCATTCCAGTGTCGGTGTTTTATCCCCAACCCCGTGAGCAGTTTGTGCTGCGGTTTTGCTTTGCCAAGGGCGAAGAGACTTTGACTGCCGCTGCTGAAAAGCTAAAAGCACTCTGATGAAACCCGCCGACAACCTGCGTATTGCCTTGCTGCAGTCCGAGCTGGTGTGGCACAGTCCGGAGCAGAATATGGC
>JAIVHQ010000128.1 GCA_020200995.1 Flavobacteriales bacterium | reverse complement strand
GTTCAAAAGCCGAGGCCATAAAAATGGCTTATGAAAAGAAATGGTATTAACCTTTCCTTACCGATTTTGCGCAAATCGATCTGAATGTAAACTCTTTGCATCAATCAAGCAGCACCCGGCAATATGTGCGGATCGTTGGCAGACCTGCGTGCCCGCCCCTGCGGGCTAGCCGCCCGCCGGCCGAAGGCCAAAGCAAATGCGCGTGCTGCCCGGTCGGGAGGCGGTTTCGAAATAATCAGAAAGCTCTGCTGCGCGGGAGCGCATGGTGCGCATGCCATTGCCGCTCCCGTTGCCGTTGCCGTTTTTCACGGAAGTGTCGAAGCCGATGCCGTTGTCTTCAAATTCGAAAATGAAGCGGCCCTCCTCGCCGGGTTTTATTTCAAGGCGGGCTGTGGTGGCCTGGGCGTACTTGGCGGTGTTGTTGACGGCCTCTTTGAGGATGAGGAGGATGTTTTTTCGTTCGACGTGGTTGAGCGAAAGCTCATAAAATGACGGATGCACCTCCGTGGAGAATCTGCATCCGCGGGCTTTGAGCACTTCAAAGGCAAATTCCCGAATCCGCTCCACGAGTTTGTCAGTGCTGTCGTTTTTCGGGTTGGTGGACCACACCAGATCGCTCATGGCGTTCATGGCATCATTGGCGCTTTTTTCGATGTTGGTGAGGAGCTCCCGCGTTTGGGCTTTATCGCCTTTTTCGAGTTTTTGCCTGGCTGCAAAATTGTAGATGCCAATGGAGCTCAGCGTGGAGCCGATGTCGTCATGGAGGTCGCTCGATATCTCGTCGCGTACGCGGAGGTTGTCTTCCCTGAGCTTTTGCACCATCTTCAGTTCGCGGATGTGGGCTTTTTGGGCCTCCACCTTTTCCGATTCGGTTTCTTTCGCTTTGAAAAGCAAGCCTGTATTGAATATGAGCAGTTCCAGGAATATACCGACCATGGTGATGGTGACGGGTGCTGCAACCAACCAGGCCAGGGGCAGAAAAGGCACGATATTGGCAAGGAGGTGGGCCACCATGGCGCAGGCACTTCCCGCCACGAGAAACCAAGCCACGGTGCGTCTTTGACGGGCGATGCGGATCAGGGCGTGAATGTCGTTAATGCGGTAGAGCATTTCCGCGTCTATCAAAGCGATGGCAGGGGTCTCAGCGTAGAACACGCTCATCCTGCCGTAAAAATAAAAGAACACCGCCATGGTATAAAATACGTAGTACGCATACTCTCTGCGGCGCACGAGGAACCATTGGAGAAGGATGTATACCATTTGAAAGATGAGGAGGCCGCAGAAGAAGATATACAGATAAGCTTGGGGCCTGCGGCTCGGACGCCCGGAGCGGTATTCGGCCTCGAAGGCTGATACCGGCCAAAGCTGAACATAAATTGAAGAAATTTGGGTGAAACGGTGGTAGTTGGTCAGGGATGCAGTGATCCGCACTTTTTCGCCGATACTCAGCGGTATTTCAACTACCTGAACGTCTCTGCTTGGGGTGTACACGTGACCGATGTCTGAGAGTCCGACATGCGCCGTGTCAGTTCCGTCGTGGTGGCTGACGAAAATATCTGCGCGCGACCAAAGGGCCATACTGAATCCCAATGTTTCGGTCAGGGTATCTTTTGCGGTGAGCTCAAAAGTGAGCCACACCTTACGGCGCGGATTGAGTTTCATCAGGGCATCGTAGGCGGCGTCGATGCTGTCGTTGAATGTCATATGATCGAGGTCGTCATAAGTCATGCTGCCCGAATCGTCGATGTGGTAGCGGAGGCTGCTCGTTTCAATCCGATCGGCGAGGTCCGGATCAACATACAATTGAGCTCTCCCTGCCACAGACAGGAAAAAGGCGACCACGAACACCGCCAACGATATATGACTATTTTTCATCACCACCCGCGAAGATACAGCAATAGGCGGTATAGAAATGATTCAGAAGCCCGGGGTGGCTGCTACAGGTTAGCGCCATTGGCAGGCAGTCTACTGTTTAGATCCTCCGCGACATCGGCCAATAGCGCAATTATTATCAATATTTTACCGGCCTTGAATGAATCCAAAAAAAAGCCGAACCCCTCGGGGTCCGGCCTCTCTTTTTTTCACAATAAATGACCTCAGGTTGACTTAAAAGTACCCGTGGGGTGCTTAGCAACCGAGAAAAAATCGTCGGATTTGAGGTGGCCCACCAGCTTGGCATTGGTATCTGCGTCTTTCAGGTCGGTGCACACGATGGTGGTGAGGTCAAAAACGATGTTGACCGCAGTTGGCTTCTCGTCTTCCAGCTCCACTGAGCCCGACTTGATCATCAAAGTTCCCGTGTGCTCGCCGGTTACTTTTTTTCCTGTCCAGAATATTTTACTCTTCTTGGTGTCTACTGTGAGGCTGACTTTTTCGCCTCCGCCGTTTCCGGCAAAAAGGGCTACCGCAAAGAGGGCAGCTGAAAGGGTGGTGATTGCTTTTTTCATGTTTTCTGTTTTTATAGTTTAGGCTTGTTCTTTGGTTCTGAGTTTTGTCAAAAGGGTGTTGAGCTGATCGGCTTCCTCGTCGGTGAGGTTGCGCACCCGCTTGTGGAGGTCGTCGAGGGCTGCAGTGGCTTTCGCCAAAACATCGGTACCAGCCTCGGTGATGAAGATGTCGACACGGCGGCGGTCATCCGGACATATTTTTCGCTCCAGCAATCCCTTCACCCGCAGCTTTTCTACGATGCGCGAGGCGTTGGAGCTCTTATCGATCATCCGCTCGATGAGCATATTGACCGTGATGGGCTCGGGAAATTGCCCCTTGAGAATGCGCAGAATATTGTACTGCTGCAGGGAGAGTCCGTGGTTCTTAAACACCGACGCCTGCATGTATTCCAGCCAACTGCCTGTATACAGCAGGTTGACCATGGCCCGCTCGTACGGGTCTTTAAATTGCTTTTGCTTAATCGCTTCTTCGATCTCCATGAGACAAATATATGTACATACATCTATTTTACCCTCACTTTAGGAGAAATTTAACAGCGAAGAAGTTCCGAACAAGTCAAAAACAGTGCCCCCACGCAGGCCGGGGCGGGCCGAATGTATACCTTTGCGGCCATGACACCCGAACAGGAAATCGAACAACTGCGGCATGCATCGGCCGACCAAGCCAAAGCCCTCAAGGGCAAACTCCGCAACTATGTGCTGCTCCGCCTCGCCGTGTTTCTCGCATTTGCGGCAGCTGTGTACTTTACGTGGTGGTCGGGCGCGCTCACCGGCGGACTCATGGCGGCGGGCGTTGCATTCTTCTTCTTCACCGTGCACCGACACAGCTCGGCCAAGGAGGCCTACGAAATCGAAAAAGCCTATCTCGCCCTCTGCCACGAAGAGCTCGAAATAGCCGCCAAAGGCACCCTTCACCGCCCCGACGGCGATGCATATACCGATCCCTCCCACCCTTTCACCTCCGACCTCAACGTTTTCGGACGCCACAGCCTCTTCCAATTTCTCAACCGCACCCAAACCCCCGGCGGCGAGGCCGTCCTCGCGGCACAGCTGCGCACCAACCTCCTCGACACCGCCGTTATCAAAGACGAGCGCGACACCATCGCCGACTTTGCCACCCATCCCGATTGGAGCCTGCGCTACCTCGCCCACGCCCGCCGCTCGCGCGAGGATGCCGA
Organism: Flavobacteriales bacterium; assembly: GCA_020200995.1. Lineage (GTDB taxonomy): Bacteria > Bacteroidota > Bacteroidia > Flavobacteriales_D > Cryomorphaceae > T3Sed10-241. Next base: position 1,828 of record JAIVHQ010000128.1, on the reverse strand, counting down.
TGAGGCTCCCGGCGAAATGCCCGATGCGGTAAAACCCGCCGGCGGCAAGGCCCTGAGAATTCTGCTCACGCGCCTGGCTCCAGCCGCCATGATCGCTCTCACGGTGGCCTACGGACTCGAGGCGATCACTTTCAACGCCTACCTCCTCGCCCTTGCGGTAGCCGGGGTCACAACCATATTTTTCCTGAAAAAGCACAGCAACGATTTTGCCGCCATGGCCGCACATTCGGGCCGCATCAAATCGAGCGAATCCATGCTCGCCATGCTCCGCGACCGCGATTTTGGCGAAAGCCCCTTCGGAAAAAAGCTCGAAGCAGCCCACCTCGACGAGAGCGCCGAAGCCCTCCAAAAGCTCCAAAAGATAATCGGCGCCATCGACAGCCGCGGCAACATAGTCGTCGGAATCGTGCTCAACCTCCTACTGTTCTGGGATTTTCAATGCGCTTACCGCCTCTACGACTGGCAGCTGCGCTACGGCGATCGGATGCCGGGGTGGATGTCTCTCACCCGCGAAACCGAGGCCTACCTAAGCCTTGCGATGTACCGCTTCAACCACCCGAATGCCGTGGACCCCGTCTGGGAAAAAACGCAGGGCATCCGCATTGACGGCGCCCGCCACCCCCTGCTTGGCGACGAAGCCATAGCCAACGAACTCGACCTCTCCGGCGACCGCCAATTTGCCGTAATCACCGGCGCCAACATGGCCGGCAAGAGCACCTACCTGCGCACCGCCGGCATCCTCGCCGTGATGGCCATGCGCGGCCTGCCCGTCACCGCGAGCTCCATGCACCTCGCCCCCGCGAGCCTTTACACCTCCATGCTCACCGTCGACTCACTCGGCGACAATGCCTCCTACTTTTTCAGCGAGCTGCGCCGCCTCCGCGAGATTGTCGACGCCCTCGAAAGCGGCCGCCCCCACTTCATCATCCTCGACGAGATCCTCAAAGGCACCAATTCGGTCGACAAGGCCGAGGGCTCCAAACTTTTTATGCAGAAGCTGCTCCGCCTTCCGGCAAAAGGGCTGATCGCAACCCACGACCTCAGCCTCTGCGACATGGCCGCCGAGCACCCCGCAGCCATCGAAAACCTGAGCTTCGAAGTGGAATTTGAAGGCGGAAAACTCTCCTTCGACTACCGCCTTCGCAAAGGCGTTTGCCAAAACATGAACGCCAGCTTTCTGCTGAAAGAGATGGGGTTGGTGTGAGTTTTTGGCTGCCCGGGGGTCTCCCTTTGAATGACGTGAGAGATGAACTGGTTACCAATTGGAGTACAAAGCTTCAACCGCGCGTCACTCAGAAGGAGACGGCGCAGCGCAGCGGAGTCGGCGACTGAAGAGTCTCCCTATCTTGGAAATGAAAGTCATTAATCCGGTGATCCTTTTTGCGCTCCGATAAAAAGGAGACTCTTCACTCCGCTGCGCTGCGTTCTGAGTGACGCATAGGTCAAACTGAGTGCTAATAAGATTAAAGCCACGAGCCCCTGCCGGCATTCCCAAAATTGACCATCTCCCGTGAACAATCATCTGCCTGATTGCTTCTATCATATATAATAATCCTACCTTCCCGCATGATCTCGGAAATCTCGATCGACAAAGCATTTAAAAAAAGTCAACCCATTGTAGACGTGCGCTCTCCCGGCGAATTCGAACAAGGTCACATCCCCGGAGCCGTCAATATTCCGCTTTTTTCAAATGAGGAGCGGGCGGAAGTGGGCACTGTTTACAAACGAAAATCGAAGGAAGCTGCTGTAGAGCTGGGCTACAAATTTGTGACGCCCAAACTCAGCGACTTCATTTCTCGCGCTCGCGAAGTGGCCCCTGACGGAAAAG
>JAIVHQ010000127.1 GCA_020200995.1 Flavobacteriales bacterium | reverse complement strand
CTTTTATGGGGAGAATAACTGCCAGTTTTTTGCCCTTGTCGTCTGTGATAAATTGTGTGTTCATTGCATTTGATCTTTTTAGCAGTAGTAGATTTGTACTATCAGACGTGCTGCTCGTTAACGAAATTACGAAAATAATGTGTAGCCGCAGCTCTGTTATCTTCGGCGCAGTTCGCGCGAGAGTGTTTGTAATGCTGCCGTGAGATTCGAAAATGAGAGGAAATAGAATGTGCAGGGTCTCCGTGAAAAACCTCAACCCTGAACTTAGGTCGGCTGATCGGTATGCCCTGCGATGACTTTTCCCGTTTCGGATTTCCCAACGTGTAGGTCAGTCCTGTTTTTCAAAAAACGAACGGTTATTCAAGCGTGATACTAACGCTCCAACCTCTGATAGCCAAAATGATATTCGACACCAAGCCGAAGGTTGAATTGCTGATAGGAAGAAGTGTGAATCACCCAATCTGTGGAAAGTTGGCCGTACAGGCCTTTCCAGATTTCGATTTGCGCACCGATCGGAGTTACGGTGTACATAACGTGGTCGAACCCGTCCAAATGAACGATATCAAGGCTGCTTAGCTGCCTGTAATTGGCCACCCGGCACGATACTTCCGCCAGCAGAAGCAAGGAAACCCCCTTTTCGGGATTCAATCCGATTGGCACATAGTAGCGGGCAAAACCGCCTGCTTCTAAATGGTCGTAATCTTCGGCAAAAGAGCTCCTGAACCGGTTGTAACGCATGATCGGTCCGAAGCCAAAATTCCGGTTGAAAAAATACCCTGCATAGGGCTCGAAGTAGGTGGTGCTTTCCCGCGTAACATCTCCGCTTACCGGATCCTTTGCATTAAAGCCTTCGCTGATCGCATGCATCCCAACGATGACATTTTTCTACAATTTGTTGTGGACAATGAGCTGTGCCGAGGCATCGAAGGCGCCTGATACAAAAAGCAATAAAGTGAAACAAGACCAACCGTAGGCTTTCATTTCACGGGTGCTGTAATCCATCATTGCGATCAGAGGCCGTTGTTATTCCGGCCGAACCAAATATCGAAAATTTAGAGGTGCTCAAATGATTTGGAACAAATAAAATTGATTGATATAAGAGATTGATAAAATGAAATATAACCTGTATTCGGACAAATTTAAAGTAGCACCTTAAATTTGTCCAAAAGCACGAAGCGGCACCACGTCGGCCAAACAAAATTTCCCACGTTTCATCTGCAACCCTTTCCCCGGCCTTATGTTACCTTTGTACCACAAAACAGAACTTATGTACCCCACTTCCATATACGCCGAGCTTACTCCCAACCCCAACACCATGAAATTCGTGGCCGATCGGGTGATTTTTCCTTCCGATGACGCGGTTGAATACCTCAACGCCACCGACGCCAAAGGCTCTTCGGAGTTGGCCGTCGAACTATTTAATTTCCCCTTTGTGAAGGGAGTTTTCATCGCCCGCAATTTTGTAACCGTGGCCAAGAGCGGCGACCTGAGCTGGGACCTCATCACCTTCGAGCTGCGCGAATTTATCCGAGAGTGGTGCATCAAGCACGAAAATGTGGTGGAGCGCATCCCCGAGCCTGTGCAGCAGGCTGAAGGGGAAAGTGCTTCCGCAAAAACCGCAACACCCAAAGGCCCGGCACTACCGAGCGAGTACGACGAGGCCATCATCGGCCTGCTCAACGAATATGTAAAACCGGCTGTGGAAAGCGACGGCGGCGCCATCGACTTCGTGAGCTTTTACGATGGTGTGGTGACCGTGCAGCTCCGCGGCTCATGCTCGGGCTGTCCTTCGAGCACAATCACCCTCAAAAACGGCATAGAGCAATTGCTGACCACGGAACTGCCGGTGGTGAAAGAGGTGGTGGCGGAGAGCGTGTGAGTCACCTTACCAATGTCAGTAGGACTCGGAGCCCACATTCAGCCACTTTTCTTAACTTGGTTCAAAATTATGATTGATGGATATCCAAGCTGAAAAACTGAGACTGATTGCGTGGTTGGCGGAACTCAACGATGCCGAGACGATTTTGGAGTTCATTTCCTTAAAAAACAAAACGCAGTCGGATTGGTGGGATCAAATCAGCGATGAAGAGCGCGCTGAAATCGAAATAGGACTTGCACAAGCGGACAAGGGCGAATTTGTCCCGCATGAGGAAGTGATGGCAAAATATAAAAAATGGCGCTGAGCATTATTTATTCGATTGTGAATGAATTGGTAGTAAGTGCTTTATAGGACTACCTGCACCAACTACCCAACACCTTTCGATGGTGCAACGATAGCAACGCACTCATCACCTGATCCGTGCTCCTTTGCGCCGCTTTGCGCTTCTGTCAAATGAGTAGCCCAGATTCACGGCGAGGACCGATACAGGGCGACCTGTGGTCAACGGACTGAATACGGAAGAAGGCAGTCTTGAGGAATTCGTCACATAGCTGAATTCAGGCCTCCCGAAGTATTGCCACCCCACTCCAACGCGAAGCACTTCAGAAAATCGCGCCCCGAATTCCAATCCGAAACCCGAAGAAAATTCCGAATCAATCTCCACCGTTCTGCGGCCCAGCTCCTCTCCTCTTACATTAAACTCATTCATCCCGATCCACACCAAGTGGAGGAGAAAACGAGCGTAAACAGACGCGTGGCTTCCGTTGCTCTCAAATGCCAGGCCCAAAGAAGCGGGTATCATTTGATATCGGGGACGCTCATCTTGTTGAAGTGACAAGGGTTCACCTCCCTCTGCCTCCGCATATCTGTCCAAGAGTGATTGGATCTGCGGAATCATCGCAGTGGCATCGGAATACGAATATCCGAGAGCGAAATATGCTCCGATCGGCGATTCTCTGCGAAAAGGCAAAAACCTGCCCATTCCGAAACCAAATCCCTGGGCGGCATAGCCGGCATCCGGGTTTCCCGGTTCGGCCTGCCCGAAGTACTGCACCGGGAAGACAATAGCGGCGCGCAAATCCACCCGACCTTTGCCATAGCGGGGCACCGTATCGCGCTCCACAGTGGAGCGCTTGCGTTGTTTTGCGGGCTTATCGGCCTTGGTTCGTTCGGGTGCGTAGGGGTTGGTTTGGGCAAGGGAATCTGCAACAAATGATCCGTAAAAAATCAGTCCGAGCAGAAGAAATGTTCTCACTGCGAAATCAAAAAACGTTTTGTTCATAGCAATCATTCAATGGTTTGCCACAAGAAACGTCTTTTTGAACAACCGACAAAACCCTCGTCTACAGTTTTCCACAAAACAGTGTAAGGCTTCACCACGCCGCAGGCCCTTCACTAATCTCCCGAATTGTCTCCCTTTTCGTGGCGCAAGAGATGCGTTGCTGTGGTTTTTCGAATGAGAATCATTCCATCAAAGCTGGTCTTACC
>JAIVHQ010000326.1 GCA_020200995.1 Flavobacteriales bacterium | reverse complement strand
CTTCAGCAGCCGAGAGGATTACCGTTTCGCCTGCGCAAACCTCGAGGTCAGGCCCGAGGTCGAATTCGGGAAGGTCATTGACCGTGATGACAATACTTGCCTCAGCTTCACAACTTCCGAGTGTGCCCGTGGCTGTGTAGGTTCCCGCTTCGGTCAGTTCGCGCACCGCTCCGGCGTCGGGATCGTCTTCCCAGTTGATCTCTAGACCACCGCCCGACAAATCGACGGTGAAAGACTCGCCCTCACAAAACGAAGCCGTTTCGGGCATGTTCAGATCGGGGTCTTCGGTGAAAACGACCGATATTTCGTCTGTTTCCGTGCAGTCTCCTTCAGTGGCTGTGAGGCTGTAGGTGCCCGATTGGGTCACCTCCAGTGTGGGCTCCGTGCTGCCGTCTGACCATTCGGGATTTCCGACCAAACTTACAGGGGTGATCACAATGCTCTCGCCGATACATGCCTCAAGGTCGGGACCGAGGTCGACCTCAGGCTCGTTAACAACCACCGTCGTAGATTGGATATTCTCGGTACCGCACAAGTCTGTAAAAGTCACTGTAAATTCGGTGGTTTCGTCAGGTGATGTGGTTGGGTTGTTGACTGTCGGGTCAGAAAGCGGGGCGGCGGGCTCCCAGGAATAAGTTCCGGCCGCATTGCCCGTCACCTGCATTTGTACAGATTCTCCACTGCACACCTCATAGGTTTCGGGCAGTCCCAGAATGGATGGGTCGAGACATACGGTTTGTTCATTTACCTCGCCTCCTGTGGCACCGGTGAATCCCCAAAAGACTACGGGATCTCCAAGGAAGACATCATTCGGTAAATCTATGTTGGCTGTGAGACGCTCCACACAGTCAAACCAGACTGTAACAGTATTGGTAGCAGGCTCCCAAAAAATATCCACCACATGGTCTTCGCCGTCGCTAATATTGGCGTTTACATCTGAGACCTGCACCGGACCCGCTATATTATCGGGACTTCCATGATTGTTATTTCCGTTGATTAAAAAAGCCATATGATCAAAAGCCGGGTCATTTAGGTCCCCATTTTGCCAAGTGTCAAATTCGATTCCGAAACTCGGAGAAAATCCTGAGAAACCCATCCCGCCGCCGTCTTCACCCAGCACGTCGTTGGCCACTTGCTGCATCACGAATACCATCCCGTCGGCTCCGTTCGGATTATTGCCAAAGCCCGCCTCATATTGCAAGTGAAAAGGGTCGTTCAAATCGATGGCTTCATCGTACCAAATAGCGCCGTTTTGGAATTCTTGAGCTGCGGTGATGCGGTAACAATTGCCGCCGATATCAGCGGCATCTCCCACAAAAGTGTATTGCGCCTGAAGCACATTCATGCACAATATCATTATGGCGGTTATGGCTGCTGATTTTTTCACAAAATCCGGATTGCGATGCTGAAGCTGGAAGGTTGAAAAAATTGATTACCAGGTTTACTTGCGCAAAGAATGCAAGTATCGCAGTTGAGCCGGTAAGCAGGTAACTTCTTAAGATTTTTGAAGGTGTTCATAGTACACTTTCTCAAAAGTAATAGATTGCGTTGAAAGAATAAAAAAAACCGCTTTACCCGATGGGACACGTAGTTTTCTAAAGATTAACAGCCAGCGCATTAAGCTGTTGGACATTTAACGTTTATAGGGAAATACACCAGCACTGCGGAACGGATTTTGGCTCGCGTTGACAGCAGCTTTGGTGATTATTGCAGTCGCGAGCGGTGATGGCGGCAGAGGTTCCTGAGCGCTATTAATCCCGCCGTCCCTTTTGAATCGTTGAATTTTTCCAATTTCGCAGCTTTTTGCGCAAGGCCATGAGCCTGATATTTTTATTAGAGAGGTGGTCGGCGTACTTGTTGAAAAGAATATCGCCTGAGTCTGCAAGTTTTCGCATGCTTTTTGAAAATTCATGTGACAGCTGCATCTCAATTTCTTTGAACTTTGATCTTTCCCGCTTAGGCAGTGATTTCATGACTGCAAGCCGTGTGCTGAGCCTGATCAACTTTTGTTCGATATTACTTCGCGACGACCAAATGCCACCCGGATGAAGGCGATAAGCACTTGCTGAAATATCTAAATACCGGGCCTTTCCATTAAGTAGGGCGGCCGAAAAGATGAAAATATCAGGATTGGGTACGGTTCGAAAGGCCCCGGGAAATGGTGTGCCAAGGACTTCGCGACGCATCATTACTGCATTCGTACTGGGTCCGTGATCGAGCATTAAGTCGCTGAAAGTAAATGATTCAGGCTGCCCGTTCAAAGTGTTTTTCGCGGCGATGATTCCTGACTCATCGGCTTTTGCATAGTCGGTGTACACCATGGTGGTGGCGGGCTCTGTATCGAGCACTTCGGCCTGGCGCGAAAGTTTTTCCGGAAGGATCCAAAAATCGTCGCCTTCACAAAATGCGAGGTAAGGCATGCTGCAGGCGGCCAGGGCTTCTTCGAAATTTCGGGCTGCACCCAGGTTGACCTCGTTCACATGCAGGGTGATGGGGGTGTCGGGTGCCTTTTCGGCAAATTTGCGGATGCGCTGAGCAGTCTCATCGGTCGAAGCATCGTCAAAAACGACCACTTCCATCGGGCCGGGGTAGTCCTGGTCAGCAATGCCACGAAGGCATTGTTCGATGTAGTTTTCGTGGTTGTAGGTCAATACAATGACCGAGATTCCCTTGAGCGCTCCCATGGTTTAGAGATTCTTTAGGACAATGTCGGCGATAAATTCGCGATCGGCGCCAGTAAGTCCGTGGTACAAAGGAAGGCAAAATACGGATTCAGCTGCGGCTTCCGATACCGGACAGGCCCCACCCTTGAGGTAGGGCACCTTATTGAGTGATGGATTGAAGTAGCGCCTGGCTTCCACGCCTGCTTCTTCGAGCACGCCAATCACCCTGTTGGCTCTTTGAGCAGAAAGACCCAGGACGGGGAAATAGGCCCCGTTGTGCTCCGTTTTGGCCGGGATTTCCAAGATGCGAAACTCTGAATGCCCGAAGAGCAGGTCGCGGTAATGTTCCCACTGCTCGCGTCGGCGGTTGATGAGTTCATTGGCAAATGGAAGTAAAGTAAGGCCGAGTGCCGCGTGAAATTCCGAATTTTTTCCGTTGATTCCCGGAGAGGCAAAACGGTTGGGGCCATCATGGCCAAAATTTCGGTACAGGTCGATCTGCCTTCGGTCCTCCTCTTTTTTGCAAACGGTAAAACCTCCGTTGGCCGTGTGAAATACCTTGGTGGCGTGTGTGCTCACCACCGCTCCCAGCGATTCAAGGCCTTCCACATCGGCCGGGATGCCGTACACGTGGGTGGCGAGAATGGCGCGGGTTTTAGATGTGATTTTTTCGGCGGCCTTCTCGGGATCGAGGGCCAGACTTACCGGGTCGATGTCGGCAAAAACAGGGGTGAAGCCCTCCCAAAAAACAGCTCCCGCAGTAGCGACGTAGCTGTAGGGAGTCACGATGATTTCGCCACCCCGCTCTAAGGTGCGCAAGGCGCATTGAAGTGCCATGGTACCACTGCTCAAAAAGGAAACACCACTTAAATTTAAATATTCGGCAACCTCGGTTTCAAACTGCCGCAGCATCGGGCCGTGGTTGGTAAGCCATCCGTTTTGCCATATTTCGTCCACTTTCGCTTTGTAATCGTCGGCGGGGGGCAGAAAGGGCTTGGAGTGGGGTATTCTCATTCAGTGCTGCGGTTGAGGTGGGGCAATATCGGAACTCGCGGGGCAAAACCGACAAAGTCTGCTATTTTTTTTCCGGCATCGGGGTCGCCGATTTCGATTTCGAGGTAGTTATTTTTGACGTTGAAATAAAGCCGGGCATCGCTCAAGTGCTTTTCGTACCAGGCGATGAGGTCATCCTTTCGGTAGGGATTGTTTGCAGGCGAGCCGTAAAGGGCGCGGTTGGCATCCCACATGAATCCGGGGTAGCGGTAGGTCGCTTTTTGGAGCTGACGGGCGGTGGGAGCGCGGCGGCCATCACCGAACTTCTCGGCATGGAATTCCGTCAGCGAGCGGTACCATTCATCAGCCGAAGTGCGTTTTGTCATCACAAACAGGGCATCGGGAAAGGCGCGGTTCAGAACCTCCCACGTGCCTGTGGCGCTGAAGGGCAGGTCCTGAAAAAAGTCGGCTGTTTCGGCAAATTTTACCAAGGCTTTGCTGTAGTCCGGCTCCCCGCACCGCACAAAAAGGCGCTCGCCTTTGGCCTGGTCTCCGCAGGTAAATCCATTGGAGCGGAAGAATTCCAGCAGGCTGGTGGTGCCTGTTTTATTGGCTCCTATGCAAAATATTTTGGGCATAAAATGATGGAAGTGTTAACGCTATCGGGGCTTTCACAAAATCGGTTGTCTCGGCAAACCATCTTCAAAAAATCGGAAATCGCGCGAATCAAACATCACGTTCAGCGCTTCTCCTCGCGGCTAAATTTAGTGCTAATTATTTTGGAACACCCATAAGTGGTACCTTTGGCAGCGCTTACACCATGGATTTTAAGGTATCTGTCATCATTCCCGTTTTTAATGCGGAGCCCTATATTCGCTCGGCCGTGCAGTCGGCATTGTCGCTCGACCATACAGGCGAAATAATTATGGTCGAAGAC
>JAIVHQ010000126.1 GCA_020200995.1 Flavobacteriales bacterium | reverse complement strand
TCGAAGCTCCGAGGAAAATGGTGTACATAATAAAGGCGATAAACGACGACTGCATCATATCGCCCGACTCGGTGAGGAGCACGCCCTGCCAGATGATGAACACGATGGAGCCGAAAAGCCCCAGGATGATGAACGACACGAAGAACCCGCGCCATATCGCTCCCTTGACAGCCAGCCTGCGTATTTCGGCCACTGCGGTGCCGTAGCGCCTGATTTCAAAAAACTCGTTGGTAAAGGCTTTTACGTTTTGAATGCCCTGAAGGGCTTCTTCCAGAATGCTGTTAGAAGTGGCGGCGGCGTCCTGGGTCTGCTTAGAAATTTTGCGGATAAACCGCCCGAAGAACACGGCCAACAGCGCCACTGCGGGAAGCACGGCCAGCATGATGAGCGACAATTTTGGCGAAAGCCAAACCAGCGCGGCGATGCCCACCACGATGGTGATGACCTGCCGCACAAACTCGGCGAGGGTGGTGGTAAATGTGGTTTGCAGCTGATTGATATCCGTGGCGATGCGGCTGGTGAGCTCCCCAACTTTGCTGCGGTTGAAAAATTCCATGGGCGATGTGACCAATTTGGTAAAGGCCGCCTCGCGGATGTCTTTCAGCGCATTTTCGGTTACCTTCGTAAACAGGAGGATGCGAAAGAAGGAAAATATGGCCTGCGAAGTGAATACAATAAAGAGTGCGGCGATGATCTGATTGAGCGAATCGAATTGAAATCCCTCCGGTTCGGCAACCGCTGCCACCTCGTCGCGACCGATGAGCTGCCCGAGAAAATAGGGGAAGAGCATCGCCGTAAGGCTACTCAAAATTAAGAAGATAAAACCGACTGCAAAGGTGCCCCCATAGGGTTTTAAAAACCTGAACAAGCCTGTCGCTTTTCGCAAATTCAATCCCCGTGAAGGCTTTTCGCTTTCTTGCTTACCCATATTGCGTTGTGCAGATTTTTTGCAAAGGTAATCACCTGCTTTGAAACAGGTTTTTACCTTTCTTCGATATTTTCCATTTTTGCGTTTTGCAATTGGATATGAATGTCTATCTTTGCACTCCGTTTTTTCAGCGGCATTGTAACGCCCAAAAGACACCACGATGAAAAGAACATTCCAACCTTCGAACAGAAAGCGCCGCAACAAGCATGGATTCCGCGAACGCATGGCATCTGCCACAGGCCGTCAAGTGATCGCGCGTCGCCGCAGCAAAGGCCGCAAGAGACTCACCGTTTCTTCCGACAAGTTGCACAAGCGCTAAGCCATATTTGACAAGACTTTTTAAGAAGCCGTTGCGGATGATGCAACGGCTTTTCTGTGTTCGGGTGGGTTAGGTCGAAAGGTGTTAATTAGAAGATGCCCGGCGGGGCATAAATTAAAAACCATTGATTTTGAAGGATTTAAATCGAGAAGAAATTAGTTTTCTCAGTGAATCAAACTAATGAATATTAGGCGCTTATGAGAATGTTGATTCTTGTGGCTATATCAAAATAGAGCAGGGATGCTCCGCTGGGCATCCGCCCTGCGGAATTATCTTCGGTGACCCACTCGCTAATTAAATGCATTATTCTTTAAGTTCCGCAGGGCGAATGCCCGGCGGAGCACTTATTACACACAATTAGCCTTTGAAATTCAATTTACGAGGAAACCGGTATCGGCAGTGAGTTTAGCAGAAGTGTCTTATGAAAGATATTGATTCTCGTGACTGCACTGAAGTAAACATAAAGAAGTAATGCTCCGCCGGGCATCCGCCCTGCGGAATTTTCTTTCGGGATTAGCAATTAAAGCAGCATTAATTTTTGAAATTCAAGGGAGGTGTCAAGCATATCACATCATTGAGGACGCTTTCCTGTTCAAGATAATTTCGTGCTGAGCTATAAATCCAATCTTCCGGTTTTGAAACCCATCCCGCCCTCACGGGATTGTTGTGAATGTACAAAACCTTCCTCCATGTAAATTTCGCGTTCATTAACTCAATGGCATGGTTTCCTGTTTGCCAAATTTTAATGTGCTTGCTTTTGCCGTCGTTATCGGCCGCCGCCGCAAATAATGTCGTCATCCATTCTTTTCTACTCTCTGGATTGCTTGTAATCCACTCAAATATTTTGGTTGAGGTATGTCGTTTGAAGTCTCTGATTGTATCCTTGAGTTGAAATGGTTCATTGCAATTAACAATGAGGTGTAAGTGATTGGGCATAATGCAATATGCGAAAATATTTAATCCTTTGTTTACATGACAATAATGGAGCGAATCAATAATAATTTCACGTATTTCTTGCCTCGTGAACACATCTACCCAGCCAATCACTGTAGGCGTGATAAAGTAAGATGAATTATTTTTGATATTATGTTTAACTCCTTGCCTCATAAATGAATAAACTATTATTTAGTTCCGCAGGGCGAATGCCCGGCGGAGCACATATTATAACCCATTGACCTTTGAAAATTCAATTTACGAAGAAATCAGTTCGCGCATCAAATTTATCTTTAGTGTCTTATGAAAAATATTGATCCTCGTCATTACATTTAAGTAAATAAAAATGGAATGCTCCGCCGGGCATCCGCCCTGCGGAATAATCTTTAATAAACAGATTAGCAATTGAATAAAATATTCATAGAGTTCCGCAGGGCGCATGCCCGGCGGAGCAAATTAATTAATCCATTCATCTACAAATTATTGTGGAGACGAAAAACGGAAACACCACTGTGTCATCCTCATTTTTGTAAAAAAACGCCACCGTAAGATTCATCTTTTTGCACAAAAACAGGGGCGTATTCCTGCCGAGCCCTCTAAAGTTCTATCCGTTCACGACCCTTCATCCCTTCGAGAATGCCTGTCGGGCAGACTGATCTTGCCCTCTTTTAATATGAGCAGCATATTGGCCGCCGTCAGCAAAAAATGCCCCGACCTCAGCGTATGCACGCGCGCCCGATCAACATGCCTGAGGAGCTTTTTGGCTTGCCCCTCCCTGATAATATTGTCGTAGAGCCCGAAGTAGAGGTCGAGTGATATCCCGTTTGCCGAAAGGCGCTCACCCAGCAACTTGTGGTCTGGTTCGAGCTTTCGCAAAAAGCACCAGGTCATATAGACGCGCTCCTGGTCGACCGAGGTTCGGATTTGAGCTTCTGAGTCCGTCGGGGGCGAAGAGGTAAAGGCCCGCGATGCGCTCGGGCATATTTTGCGCAAGCACCATGGCGAGGCGCCCGCCGAGGCTGTAGCCCATGAGCCACACCTTGTCGGCACCGATGTGGTCGAAAAAGGCGGAGAAGAAGGCTGCGAATTCCTCGGTCGTCAGTGGATTCCTATCGGGGGCGATGCGCTCCACGGTGCTCTTTCCGTGAAAAAAAATATCGGCGGCGTACACTGTGAAAACCTTGTTCAGCGGACGGGTAAACCTCACGAAATCCGCACTGCTGCGCCCGAATCCGTGCAGTGCTATCAAGGCATTGGGGCCGGTGCCGCTGCGCAAAAAATGCATGCGCAAATCGCCATTGTGGAAAAATGATGATTGAATTCCTGACTTTTCTGTCATGCTTTCGCGAAAAATGAACTACTTTCGTGGCCTAAATGAAGCGAAATTTAAGCACATCTCTTCAGCGCTCGTTTAGCACCCCCTCTTTTTTCTCCCAATCCCCCCGTTTCTTAACTTTTCTCTGCTATGCCAAAAGACACTAGCATACGCTCGATATTGATTATCGGCAGCGGCCCCATCGTAATCGGTCAGGCCTGCGAATTTGATTACGCCGGCTCGCAAGCCGCCAAATCTCTCCGCGAAGAAGGCATCGAGGTGATCCTCATTAACAGCAACCCGGCCACCATCATGACCGACCCTGTGACGGCCGATCATGTGTACCTCAAGCCGCTCGAACCTGAGAGCATCATCGAGATCCTCGAAAAACACGATGTCGACGCGGTGCTGCCCACCATGGGTGGCCAAACGGCGCTCAATCTCGCCATGACCTGCGACGAGATGGGTATCTGGAAAAAGTACGGAACGCGAATGATCGGCGTCGATATCAACGCCATCAACATCACCGAAAACCGGGAGTCGTTTCGCAAACTCATGGAAAGACTCGACATTGGGATGGCGCCGCAGGCCACAGCCAATTCTTTTCTGGAAGGGAAGGAAGTCGCGCAGAGATTCGGCTTTCCGCTTTGCATCCGCGCAAGCTACACCCTCGGTGGTGCAGGTGCGGGAATCGTGCACAACCAGGAAGACTTTGAGAAAATGCTCACCCGCGGCCTCCACGCATCGCCCATTCACGAGGTGATGATCGATAAAGCCGTGCTCGGGTGGAAGGAATTTGAGCTGGAGCTGCTCCGCGACTCCAACGACAATGTGGTGATCATTTGTCCCATGGGCGTCCACACGGGCGACAGCATCACGGTGGCACCCGCCATGACGCTGAGCGATCGCACCTATCAGAAGATGCGCGACATGGCTTTTAAGATGATGCGCGCCATCGGAAACTTTGCCGGAGGCTGCAATGTGCAGTTTGCAGTGAGCCCCGACGAGAGTGAAGAAATCATCTCCGTAGAGATCAATCCCCGCGTATCGCGCTCTTCGGCGCTGGCCTCCAAAGCCACGGGTTATCCCATCGCCAAAATAGCCGCCAAACTGGCCCTCGGCTACCACCTCGATGAGCTGAGCAACCAGATTACCAAGACCACTTCGGCCTTGTTTGAGCCCACGCTCGACTATGTGATCGTGAAAATACCGCGGTGGAATTTTGACAAATTCCAAGGATCCAACCGCGAACTCGGCCTGCAGATGAAATCGGTGGGCGAGGTGATGGGCATCGGCCGCAGCTTTCAGGAAGCCCTGCAGAAGGCCTGCCAGTCGCTCGAAGTGAAGCGCAACGGCCTCGGCGCCGACGGAAGGGAATTGAAAGACCAGGACAAAATACTCCACAGCCTCGAGCACCCGAGCTGGAACCGCCTCTTTCACATCTACGATGCGATTAAACTCGGAATCCCGTTCAAGACCATTCACGAGAAGACTAAAATCGACTATTGGTTCCTCAAGCAGATCGAAGACCTTATTGACCTCGAGGACAAAATCGAGGACTACCAACTCGACACCCTGCCCCGCGAGCTCCTCTTCGAAGCCAAGCAAAAAGGCTACGCCGACCGGCAAATCGCCCACCTGCTGCGCTGCCTCGAAAGCGAGGTGTTTGCCAAGCGAAACGAGATGGGCATCAATCGGGTGTATAAAATAGTGGACACCTGCGCGGCCGAGTTTGAAGCCTTCACGCCATATTACTACAGCACTTTCGAAGACGAGAATGAATCCGTGGTCACCGACCGCAAAAAAGTGGTGGTGCTCGGCTCGGGCCCCAACCGCATCGGGCAGGGCATCGAGTTCGACTACTGCTGCGTGCACGGTGTGCTCGCCGCCAAGGAGTGCGGCTACGAGACCATCATGATCAACTGCAACCCCGAAACCGTATCGACCGATTTCGACACGGCCGACAAGCTCTACTTCGAGCCGGTGTTTTGGGAGCACATCTACGACATCATTTTGCATGAAAAGCCCGAAGGCGTCATCGTGCAGCTCGGCGGCCAAACGGCCCTCAAACTAGCCGAGAAGCTCAACCGCTACGGCATCAAAATCATGGGTACGAGCTACGAGGCCCTTGACCTCGCCGAAGACCGCGGCAGCTTTTCAACCCTGCTCAAGGATAACGACATTCCCTACCCCGAATTCGGGGTGGTCGACAACGCCGAGCAATCTCTCGAACTGGCCGATACCCTCGGTTTTCCCCTCCTCGTGCGCCCGAGCTACGTGCTCGGCGGGCAGCAGATGAAGATTGTGATCAACAAGGAAGACCTCGAAAAGCACGTCGTAAACATCCTTCGCGACATGCCCGACAACAAGATCCTCCTCGACCACTTCCTCAGCGGCGCCATCGAGGCCGAGGCCGACGCCATTTGCGACGGCGAGAACGTACACATCCTCGGGGTGATGCAGCACATCGAGCCGGCGGGTATCCACTCCGGCGACTCCTACGCCGTGCTCCCGCCTTACAACCTCGGCGACCTCATCATCGCCCAGATCGAAGCCTACACCAAGAAAATTGCCCTGGCCCTCCGCACTGTCGGATTAATCAACATCCAGTTTGCCATCAAGGACGACACGGTCTACATCATCGAAGCCAACCCGCGCGCTTCGCGCACCGTGCCTTTCATCGCCAAGGCCTACCGCGAGCCTTATGTGAAGTACGCCACCAAGGTGATGCTCGGTGAGGCCAAGCTTTCCGACTTCGATTTCAAGCCCGTGAAGAAGGGTTATGCCATCAAGATTCCCGTCTTCTCTTTCGAGAAATTCCCCGACGTGAACAAGGAGCTCGGCCCCGAGATGAAATCCACCGGCGAGGCCATCTACTTCATCGACGACCTCATGGATCCGTTTTTCCGGAAGGTGTACAGCGAGCGGAATTTGTATTTGAGCAGGTAGAAATACACGAATTGCACAAAATTGGCGAATTTTAACATAATTTCTTTCTTTCTTTCTTTCTTTCTTTCTTTCTTTCTTCGCTTTGCCTTGGTTAAGTTGAACATTATGAAAGCATTAAGACTGGGGTGCGGATAGCCGAAACCGGGGAATAGTAG
>JAIVHQ010000325.1 GCA_020200995.1 Flavobacteriales bacterium | reverse complement strand
GGTCAAACCATCATCAACGCCCTCAAAGCAGGAGTGACCAGTTACATTAAAAAGGACTGCGACTTCGACGAAATTGTTTCATCGGTGCGCGAAACTGCCACCGGGAGTAAGTTCTTTTGTGGAAAGATTCTCGAAACAATTCGCCGTGTAAATATCGACGTGAACGGTGAAGATTGGAGCGGATTCAGCTGTGAGCCCGTGCACCTCACCGAGCGCGAGCAGGAAATTATCACTTACATCGCAGAAGGGTTCACCAACACTGAAATTGCAGAGCAGCTCTTCCTGAGTCCGCACACGGTCAATACCCACCGAAAGAATATCATGCACAAGCTCGGGGTGAAAAACACTGCTGCAGTGGTGATGTACGCCGTCAAGACCAACCTGGTCAACGTCAACAAATTTCTTTTCTCCTCACGCTGAGAAAGGGGCACTCAACGTTGCAACAATTCAAGCCGAATCCGTGCATATGTGCAATTTTTGCATGACTTTGTCGCTCAGGTGTCCATACTTAAATCAAATTGCATAGATTTGCCGGCGAAATGAAATTACTTGCCGACAGCGGGTCTACAAAGACCGATTGGGTATTGCTCACCGACAGCGGAGAAGTTCTGGAGTATAAAAGCGAGGGGATCAACCCTTTTTTTCACAATGCTGACTCCGTCGCAGAAGTTCTAAAGAAGATCTCTTTTGATCCTTATACCCATGCCGATATAGACGAGGTGGATTTTTACAGCGCGGGGGTGAACAACACCCGCAACCGCGCCCTCATGGAGCAGGGGTTTTTAAAGGTTTTTACTTCGGCCAAACTCAACATCATGCACGATTTGCTTGGTGCTGCGCGGGCACTGTTTTCCAATGAGACGGGAATTGCCTGCATCCTCGGCACCGGGAGCAACGCCTGCCTCTACAAAGAGGGAGAGATCAAGATGACCCTCGGCGGCCACGGATACATACTCGGCGATGAAGGGAGTGGAATGCACATCGGCCGCAAGGTGGTGCGCGACTTCATGAGCGATCTGATGCCCGACGATGTCAAAAAGCTCTTTGATGAAGAGTTCGGGCTTACCAAGGACGATATTTCCTTTGCCGTTTATAAAAAGACTTTCCCGAACAGGTATCTCGCCTCCTTTAGTGTGTTTATAAACAAGCATGTAGAGCACCCCTATTTCAATGCCCTCGTAGATGATGCTTTTATGAAATACTTCGAGCGCTACATCATTCAGTTTCCCGATTACCTCAGCCACCCTGTGCGCATCCTGGGTTCGGTGGGCTACTATTTCGAGCCGCAGATCCGCAAGCGCGCCGAGATGTACGGCATCAACATCGATAAAATCATCAAAGCTCCGATTGAGGGTTTGGTGGAATTCCATAAATAGTCGTTGTTCAAGATTTTTTTCTCTTTTCAAATTCTTGAATCCTTAAGAAGGCTCTCGTTAGGGTGGGATGTGTCTATATCCGTCACTCCGAACGCAGCGCAGTTGACGACTGAAGAGTCTCCCTTTTCTTGAAACCGAAAGTCTGTAGGCTGGCAATCCTTTTTGAACTCCGAAAAAAGGAGACTCTTCCTCAGGCAGAGCCTTCGTCTGAGTGACGTGGATGATGAGCTGTTTACTAATTGGAGCAAAAAAGATACAACCACGCGTCAATCAGAAGAAAGGAGCGAAGCGGATGACTGAAGAGTCTCCTTTTTCTTGAATTCAGATGCTTGAATAAACGAGATCACCTTAAATTCCGAAATCCAACACTTCAGCGATCGACAAACCTTCGACTCCGAAAAAAAGGAGACGCTTCACTCCGCTGCGCTCTGTTCTGAGTGACGTGGATGATGAGCGGGTTACCAATAAGAGTTTGTCAATTCACTAAAGTAACTGATCATTTAGTAAGTATAGTTGTACGTTCTGCTCACCGTATTCCCGCTGTGGTCGCTGATGATGACCTCCAGTTCATTGGTGCCCTTTTTGAAATTAGCCTTGGCGACTTCGATAAAGAGCAGCCTCTTTTTCGGCTCGTACTCCATCAGCACCCATTTGCCGTTGAGTCGGCCTTCATAGCTCTTTATACCCGCGCGGTCGTCGCCGATGGCAAAGCCCAAGACCGACCTGTCGTTGAGGTGGCCGCCGCCTGAATATCGATTGGCGACGAGGGTGGGAGCGGTGCTGTCGGCCAGCAGGGTGAACCGACCGAAATCCCTGACGCGCATCACGTAGTAGTCACCTTGGCGCTCGCCGGGCACCATGGCCGGGCTGCCGGCCGCGGCATAGCGCGCTCCGATGGCCTTCTCACGCAGTCGTTCGGGCACGTCTTTCATCGAAATTTTCACCGTGAAGTATTTATCAACAGGCTCCAGGTCATTTTGGAGTGTGAAGTAAGGCGTCAGGCTTGATGATGTCGGCATTTCACGGCCAAATTGAAATTTCAAGTCGTTGTACAAGGCGTATGCGGGAAGCTCGAGTTGAAGTTCGTCGCTGTAATTGAAGCTGTTGGGGCGGTCTCTGAAAAAGTAGGCATCGTAGGGCTCGGGCGCCGGCAGTGTGCCGTTCGGGGCGTCGAGCGATTCGAAGGTGAATTTCAGCACCGACACGTTTCCGTTGGCATCGGTGGCGGTGTACTTCACGTCGTGGGTCCCCTTTCCGGGAAAAAAGATCCGCCCGGAGTCTGCCGGTACCTCTGGGTAGATGTCCAGCCCGTTGCCCGGCTCGATGAATGACTTGTGGTAGTGCCACCCTTTTTGGCGGTAAGCCTTGTAATCCTTGTAGCAGTTGATGTTGCGGCTGGTGGAAAAAT
Organism: Flavobacteriales bacterium; assembly: GCA_020200995.1. Taxonomy (GTDB): domain Bacteria; phylum Bacteroidota; class Bacteroidia; order Flavobacteriales_D; family Cryomorphaceae; genus T3Sed10-241. Next base: position 621 of record JAIVHQ010000325.1, on the reverse strand, counting down.
CGAGTTCGTTAAAGGCCTGCCTGCACACTTCGCGACCGTCTATTTCGAGTTTCAGGCTGAAGATTCCGCACTTGTTGGGCGCACCATCGAGGTAGTCCAGGGCGTGGAGTGAGAGGCCCACGGCTCCGTACACGGTTACAGTTTGGCCGGCGCGCAGGGTGTACTTGCCGCTGCCCCCGCTTACGAGGAAGCTGATGGGCCGTGTACCTCCGTTGACCAGCGATGTGTCGGTGAGGGGGTGAAACCGCACCCCGCGGATTCGCGGCGGCAGGTTGTCGGTGATGTCGAAGCCGAACAGCAGGGGGTTCTGCGGCCTTTGGTTGTCCGTTTTTCGAATCTCGAAGTGGAGGTGGGGCCCTCCGCTGCTGCCCGAGTTTCCGCTCAGGGCAATGATCTCGCCTTTATCGACCGGCACGGGCGGGTCGGGGGCAAAGTCGACGGCATAAGATTCCCTGGCGTATTGCTCGGCACGCAGGGCGTCATCTATTTTTGCCGAAAGGCTGCTGAGGTGGGCGTATACCGTGGTGTATCCGTTGGGGTGACTCACGTAGAGCACCTTGCCGTAGCCCCAGGGCGATATCCCGATTCGGCTCACATGGCCTTCCTCGGCAGCACGCACAC
>JAIVHQ010000324.1:10966-13321 GCA_020200995.1 Flavobacteriales bacterium | reverse complement strand
GTTTTACATTGAGCGCAGCGAAATGCAACCGTGGGGTACAAATGTGGAGTCACCCGGGTCTTGGCGGCATTTTTGCCTTTTTGCAAAAATGGTGACAAGACCTATGTAGCCTCTAATGATCTGAAATTCAATGTCAATTTTTTAAAAATCAGAAAATATGTCATTGGTAAGGAGTCAACGCAGCGAAGCGCAGTTGATCACTGAAGAGTCTCCATTTTTTGAAAACATGGGATACAATATACACGTTATTTTGTGCTCCGAAGAAATGGAGACTCTTCACTTCGGTGCGCTCCGTTCTGAGTGACGGGGATGATGAACTGCTGGCTGATAAATGTTTGTGCCCGCTCACTCAGCTTCACGACCCGATAAAAGGCTCATTTGGGCGCGGATAGTCCTTCAAGTTTCCCCACTAAAACCCAAGCTTTCAATCGATTTTCATTATGAAAAACCATATTTCGACGTCGGGTTTGAAATGCTGTACCCATTGTAAAAGTTGTGCAGACAACTTTAACACTGCAGACCTGTTGTACCCACAATCAAAAAGCCTTTTCAATACCTTTACTCCATGAAAGCGGAAATTATCACCATCGGCGACGAAATACTTATAGGACAAACCGTGGACACCAATTCTACCTGGCTGGCCGAAAACCTCCATCCGCTCGGTGTGCGCGTGAACCGCATTGTATCGATTACTGATACGCGCAATGCGATACGGGAAGCAGTGGAAGATTCTTTCAGCCGTGCAGACATTGTATTAATGACTGGCGGCCTCGGGCCCACGCAGGACGACATTACCAAAGAGACCCTGGCCGAGTTTTTTGATACGGAGCTCGAGCGCGACCAGGAAGTGTTGAAGGGGATTGAGGAGTTTTTTCGCTCGAAGGGTCGCCCCGTGCTCGAAGTCAACCGCGCCCAGGCTGATTTGCCGAAGGGCGCCCGCATCCTGAAAAACAGGAAGGGCACGGCCCAGGGTATGTGGTTCGAGCGCGACGGCAAGGTGTTGATTTCGATGCCTGGTGTGCCTTATGAGATGAAGTGCATCATGGACGAGGGCGGTTTTGAAATGCTGCGAGAGCGGTTTAATGCGCCGCGCATAATTCACCGCACGGTGCTCACTCTGGGTATAGGGGAGAGTTTTTTGGCCGATTTGATGAGCGATTGGGAGACTTCGCTGCGTAACGAGGGCCTGTCTTTGGCCTACCTGCCCTCTCCGGGGCTGGTGCGGCTTCGCTTAAGCGGATTTGCAGAAAACGGCGCCGCCCAAAAAGTGGAAGAACGCATCGCTCATTACATAGAAGAGCTGGAGCGCAGGGTGCCTCAGCACGCTTTCGGTTACGAGAAGCAGACCATAGCTGAAGTCGTTGGCGCTTTGCTGACGGAGCGCGGCGCCACATTGTCGCTGGCGGAGAGCTGCACGGGTGGATACATCTCGCACCTTGTGACATCTGTCGCGGGGTGCTCAGTTTTTTATAAAGGCGGGGTGACTGCTTACGCAAATGAAGCTAAAACTGCGATGATCAATGTTCCCGCTGCGCTGATCGAAACCCATGGAGCGGTGAGCGAGGAAGTGGTGCGCGCAATGGCCGAAGGTGCCCGCAAGCGCTTCGGTACCACTTATGCCATAGCCACCTCAGGAGTGGCGGGGCCTGACGGTGGAACGGCCGATAAGCCGGTCGGTACGGTATGGATGGCCCTCGCGGGGCCCGAAAATACCCTGACTGAGCGCCATCAATTGGGTAGGAGCAGGGTTGGAAATATAACAGTGTCAGCGCTTTTGGCACTAAATTGGCTCCGCATTCAAATTCTTTCAAAGCAGTTTGAGATTTCGGAATAAAATACCGTTCTTTGCAGCCACTTTTTACCACCCCCTAATTAGGAGAGACCATGTCACGTATTTGTCAACTTACAGGAAAGAAGGTAATGGTCGGAAACAACGTTTCGTTCTCAAAACGCAGAACAAAGCGCCGATTTTATCCCAACCTCATCAAGAAACGTTTTTACGTAGCCACCGAAGATAAGTGGGTCACTTTGACCATCGCCGCTTCGGCACTGCGCACAGTTAATAAGATAGGTATCCACGAAGCCATAAAAAGGGCCAAAGATAAAGGATACTACGGGGGTTAATCCCTTTGAAAAATTGCAACAATGGCAAAGAAAGGAAATAGAGTTCAGGTAATCATGGAGTGCACAGAGCACAAAGAGTCGGGACAGCCGGGCACTTCGCGTTACATTACCAAAAAGAACCGCAAGAACAGCCCCGACCGATTGGAACTGAAGAAATTTAACCCCATCCTGAAGCGCAAGACTGTGCACCGGGAGATAAAATAATTGAGTCATGGCAAAGAAGACTGTAGC
>JAIVHQ010000324.1:0-10892 GCA_020200995.1 Flavobacteriales bacterium | reverse complement strand
GAAGACCGTAGCAACGCTCCAAACAGGTTCGGGTAAGAACCACACCAAAGTGATCAAAATGGTGAAGTCGCCCAAAACCGGATCGTACTCATTTAAAGAAGAAGTTGTGACCAACGACCAAGTGGGCGATTGGTTCAAGGACGGAAACTAATTCCGTTTCGAAAGTTATTTAAGGCTTTTTCCGACCTTTGGAAAAGGCCTTTTTTCGTTTAAACACAGCTACCATGGGAATCTTCAATCTGTTTTCGCGCGACAAGAAAGAAAAGCTCGACGAGGGCCTGGAAAAAACCAAAACGGGTATTTTTTCAAAGCTCAGCAAAGCCGTTGCGGGAAAATCGAGGGTCGATGACGAAGTGCTCGACAGTCTGGAGGAAATTCTCATCACTGCCGATGTGGGCGTGAATACCACCCTCAAAGTCATCGAAAGGATCGAAGCCCGCGTATCGCGCGACAAGTACCTCGGCACCGATGAACTCAACAGAATTCTAAAAGAAGAAATCGCCGCCCTGCTTGAAGAGAATAATTCGGGTACTGCGACGGAATTCACTTTGCCCGAAGGCCAGCGCCCCCATGTGATTATGGTGGTGGGGGTAAACGGTGTGGGCAAAACGACCACCATCGGTAAGCTTGCCTATCAGTTTAAGAAAGCAGGAAAAGGCGTGGTGCTCGGTGCTGCCGATACATTTCGCGCCGCCGCTGTAGAGCAGTTGCGCATCTGGTCGGAACGCGCAGGTGTGCCCATCGTCGATCAGGGCATGGGCGCCGATCCGGCATCCGTGGCTTTTGATACCCTGCAATCGGCAGTGCGCCAGAGGGCCGACGTGGTGCTTATCGATACGGCCGGTCGCCTGCACAATAAGGTGAACCTGATGAACGAGCTCACCAAAATACGCCGCGTGATGGACAAAGTAGTGCCCGGTGCTCCCCACGAAGTGCTTCTGGTACTCGACGGCTCTACCGGCCAAAATGCCGTGGAGCAGGCCCGCCAATTTACCAAAGCCACCGAAGTGACTGCCCTGGCGCTCACCAAAATCGACGGCACGGCTAAGGGCGGTGTCGTAATCGGCATTTCGGACGAGTTTAAAATCCCGGTGAAATACATCGGGGTGGGCGAGGGCATGGAGCACCTGCAGGTGTTCAACAAATTCGAGTTCGTGGACTCGCTATTCAGCATTGGGAAGATATGAAGACGAAGACGCTCAAAAAGAATAAAGTAAATGTGGTGACCCTCGGTTGCTCAAAGAACATCTTCGACAGTGAGGAGATGATGGCCCAACTTAAGGCCAACAAATACGACGTGGTTCACGAAAGCGACGACGGCGACGCCTCTGTGGTGATCATCAACACCTGCGGATTTATCGAAAATGCCAAGCAGGAAAGCATCGACACCATCCTGCAATGGGCCGACGCCAAAGCGCACGGAATGGTTGACAAGGTCTATGTGACCGGTTGCCTGAGCGAGCGTTACAAGCCGGATTTGGAAAAAGAAATTCCCGATGTAGACGAATACTTCGGAACCCGCGACCTTCCACGATTACTCAAAACGCTGAAGGCGGATTACAAGCACGAACTGGTAGGAGAGCGCCTGCTCACCACTCCCGTGCATTACGCCTATTTCAAAATCGCGGAAGGATGCGACCGACCTTGCTCGTTTTGCGCCATTCCGATAATGCGCGGCAAGCACCGCAGCACCCCGATCGAGGAGTTGGTGAAGAGGGCAGAAAGCCTTGCCGCCAAGGGCACAAAAGAGCTGATCCTCATCGCGCAGGACCTGACTTATTACGGGCTCGATATTTACAAAAAGCGCGAATTGGCCAAACTGCTCGAGCACCTTTCCGATGTAAAGGGCATAGAGTGGATCAGGCTGCACTACGCCTTTCCGAGCGGCTTCCCGATGGATGTGCTCGATGTGATGCGGGAGCGCGATAACATTTGCAATTACCTCGATATTCCGCTGCAGCACGCGAGTACAAGAATGCTCAAGGCCATGCGCCGCGGCATCACGCGCGAGAAGACCACGGAGCTGATCCGTCAGATCCGCGAACGCGTTCCCGGCATTGCCGTGCGCACCACGTTGATTTCCGGCTATCCGGGAGAGAGTGAAGAAGACCAGGCCGAGATGCTCGAGTGGGTTGGGGAAATGCGTTTCGACCGGCTCGGGGTGTTCACCTACAGCCATGAGGAAGATACGCACGCATTTAATTTCGAAGACGATGTACCCGAAGGGGTGAAAAGCGCCCGTGCTGAAGCCATCATGGAATTGCAGTCGGGTATTTCACACGACGTGAACCTGGAAAAGGTGGGGCAAACACTGCGGGTGATGATCGATCGGGTCGAAGGTGGGAACTACATTGGCCGCACCGAGTTTGACTCGCCCGAAGTGGATAACGAAGTGATCGTGCCCAAGTCGAGCGGCTACGCGCGCATCGGTGATTTTGCGGAAGTGAAAATCACATCGGCTGATCCTTTTGACCTCCACGGGATTCTGCTGCCCGCCTGAATCGGCAGTGACAGTAGATCTGTTCGTTCGGTGTTTAAAGCTGCCCATGTCGTATTCTTGTACTTTAGAATGATTTTAAATAAACGACAGCAATGACCATTACCGCCGACAGCATAGCCCTCCACCAAGCCGTTGAAATTCTTGAGCTCGATCAAAATGAGACAGGACAGCGGCTCAATGAAATGGGTTTCTTGCCGGGCAAGTCTTTGGAATTGCTCATATCAGCGCCATTCGGTGATCCATTGGCCTTTAAGATTGATAATTCTGTAATCGCACTTCGCAAGGAAGAAGCGAAGCTCATTCGCGTGAAGCTCATAGGAACCGCTGCCTGACATGAGCTTATCTTCAGGCCCGCAAACAGTGGCCCTGGCAGGGGTGCCCAACGTCGGTAAGTCAACGGTTTTCAATTCCCTGACAGGCCTTCGCCAAAAGGTCGGGAACTATCCGGGCATCACAGTCGACAAAAAGTCGGGTATACTCAAATCTCAAGGTTCTAAAGTCGAGATCATCGACTTGCCGGGTACTTACAACCTCTACCCAAGATCTGAAGACGAGCAGGTCGTTTTTCGCGTTTTGTGCGGCCTTGAACCGGGAATCGATGTAGATGCCATCGTCGCTGTGGCTGACATGAGCAATCCTGAGCGCAGTTTGTTTTTTGTTTCGCAGTTGATTGACCTCGGGCTTCCAATGGCACTTGTGCTCAATATGCATGACCAGGCCGAAAAGGACGGGATCAGGGTCAATAAAACTATTCTGGAGCGTCTGCTTGGCATCCCCGTGTACATCGCCACAGCTGATAAAGGTGTGGGGATGGATGAGGTGCGGAATGCCATTGCATCCGGTCATTTCAAAAAGGGCCGGCAGATGATGGATATTGAAAAGGTGTGCAAGCCTGAGATGCTGGCTGCCCTCGCTGACATCACGGGTATTCAGGAACCGTACCGCGCTTTTCAATGGCTCAAGTTTCGCAGCGAAGGCACACGCATCGACGCTACACAACGTAAGAAACTCGAAAAGGCCGCGGATAATTACGGCTTTGATCCCGACGAAGCCCGACGCTCCGAAACCAAGGCGAGGTACGAGGGCATCCGCGAAATTCTGGCCAAATGTGTGAAGTCTGAAGAGGTGGTAGCCAGGGTAAACTACACCCGAAAATTAGATGCTGTCTTCCTGCACCGCTATGCGGGGTTTGCCATATTTTTGGGTCTCCTGTTCGTCATTTTTCAAGCCATTTTTGCCTGGGCAGAAGCTCCCATGGAGGCGATAGACCAATTTTTTGCCTACCTGTCCTTTACTGTTTCTGAGAATCTGCCAGCGGGAGCGCTCAACGACCTCGTGGCCGAAGGAATTCTTCCGGGATTGGGGGGCATCATGATATTCATCCCGCAAATAGCGCTGCTATTTGCTTTTCTGGCCATTTTAGAAGGATCGGGATATATGGCGCGCGCCGTTTTTATCACAGATAAAGCCATGCGTCCCTTTGGACTCAACGGCCGCAGTGTGGTGCCGCTGATCAGTGGATTTGCCTGCGCGATACCCGCCATTATGGCAACCCGCACCATTTCCAACAAGCGCGACAGGCTGATCACCATATTTGTGACGCCGTTTATGAGTTGCGCAGCGAGGCTGCCGGTTTATATTGTGTTAATTGGTCTTGTCATGGATTCCGAAGAAGGGAGTATGTTTGACCAGCGCGGTATGGCCCTGTTTGCCATGTACCTCCTCGGCATTGCCGCGGCGCTGGTATCCGCCCTTCTTCTCAAATGGGCAATGAAGCGCGAGCCCGGTGGTCACCTTGTGATGGAGCTACCGCGGTACTCCTGGCCCAATCCAAAAACGGTGGCCATAACGATGTATGAAAAATCGAGAACATTTGTTTTTGAAGCTGGAAAAGTCATTTTGGCCATCAGCATCGTGTTGTGGGTGATGGCCTCTTACGGTCCGGGCGACGCCATTGAGAATGCGGAAGCATCCGTGCCCGTGCCCGAAGCGACAGCCGGCGAAGAGGCTTTTGAAGCATATGAAGTAATGGTGTCAACGCGTAGGTTGGAAGCGAGTTATGCCGGGCAGTTGGGCCGTTTTATAGAGCCGGCCATTGCGCCTTTGGGTTACGATTGGAAAGTGGGTATCGCCCTTATCACCAGCTTTGCAGCGCGGGAAGTCTTTGTGAGCACAATGGCGACCTTGTACAGCATTGGCGCTTCGGAAGATGACATGACAACCATACAGGAGCGCCTCAGCGGTGAGCGCAATCCGCAAACGGGCGGGCCCTTTTTTACCAAGGCGGTGGTGTGGTCGTTGCTCGTATTTTATGCCTTTGCGATGCAGTGCATGAGCACAATCGCCATTGTGTACCGCGAGACCAAGTCGTGGAAATGGCCTGCAGCTCAAACTCTGTTCATGACCCTCCTGGCTTATTTCGCCGCATTGGGTGTCTACCAATTTCTTTCTTAATTTTGGGTATGCAAGAAGTCATCGTTTTCGTCCTCTTTATTGCCGTTGTCTCCATCGGAGTGTATCGTTTATTTCGAAAGGACAATTCGGATGGATGCGCCCACTGTGAGTTCAACGATTCGGATGCCTGAGATTTCTCCGGCTAACTTTTCGCGCTGTGTCCAACAAATCACTGATCATTAAAGAGAGGAGTCGCGACGTCTAAGACTTTTAGGCGGAAGGCCATTGCCGTTTCGCAAAAAACGGATGGTGGCGCCCTTCATATTCATCGACCACACCCGCCCTTCGGAAATTGGCAACCGGAAGTACCAGCAGCGAGGAGCAAATCGAAAAGGCCAAAACCGATTGGGCTGAAGATTGGTTTCCGAAAATTGAAGGTGAATCGGGGCGGATACCCTTGCCGGGGATTTAACGGGCTGTGCGCTTCCGGCTTTATTTCCCGAAAACTGTTTTTCCCGAAAAGGACTTCAAATCCGGGCTAAGATTCAGTGCAGTGAACAATATGCAATCATTGTGGTCACTTGATCGTTGTGATGGCCGCCAAAAAAGGTGGCTGCTTTATTCTTACTTCTCCTCTTCCTCGTTTTGCTTTTGAAAGTGTGCCTGCACCATGCGCAGTTTGGCATAAGTGTATTGCGCTTTGGTGAGGTTGTAAAAGTCGTTGAGTGACTTGTTCGGGTCGGGTGAGATCACTTCTGCAATGGCTGCGAATTCAGTTTCGGGTACTGCTTTTTCGATAGGGATCTCTCCGTTGGAAACGAGGCGGGCCAGGTGGCTCTCGATGGTACCGACTGCGAGCTCGCGTTCTTTGGCAATTTCCTCCATGGACTTGCCGGACTCAAAAAGGCGGCGGGTGATTTGGTAAGTTTCACCGGGAGGTGCTTTGGGCTTTTTCTCTTTGGCCGGGGGCGCATGGCTTCGCGCATGGCTTTGCGTTTTTCTTCGATTTTCGGATTGCGGTCCACTTCGCGGTCTTCTGAAATACAGGCGGTGACGTGGTCGGCCTTGAGAAGCTCTCCGATCTGGCGGCTCATCAGCTGGTCGATCTCGGCCAGGAGGTTGGTATAGGTCTTTGTGCGGGAAAGCATCTCCACCTCGCCGAGGTGTTTGAGCAGGTAAAAGTTGCACTCCTTGAGGAAGTCGATGTAGTAGGCGCTGCCTTTGGCGATTCGCTCGCGGAGGGTGGGATAATCGCCGTCGGCAAGAAGGCGGGTGATTTGGCTTCGGAAGCGGTTAGTGTTGGTGTTTTCGCCGAGGATTTTGGTGTGCAGGCCGGCCATGGCGATGTTCATCTCCGCGTCTTCGAAGTCGAGCTTGCCGTGCATTTTCTGCATGGCGTATTGCAGCTGGTTGAGCATGTCGCTGAAATCGAAGGTGGCTTTAAGGGCTTCCCGCAGGTATTCGCGCTGGGCTTCGCGAAGCACTTCCGACAGGGGTGGCTGGCTGTCTTTGCTGCCCGAAAAACGGACCACCTGTGGGTCGTTTGAAATTACCGCGGGGTTGATCTTGGTGCGCAATCTGAGGCCTTCAAGGGAGCGAAGCCTCGAGAGGGCCACGTAGACCTGTCCCGGGGCAAAGGCTTGGCCCACATCGATCACGGCTTTGTCGAAGGTGAGGCCCTGGCTTTTGTGGACGGTGATGGCCCAGGCGGTTTTGAGCGGAAATTGCGTGAAGGTGCCGACCACTTCCTCTTCCAGAGAGGCGGATCCTTCGCTGACGGAGTATTTTTTGTTTTCCCAGCTGGTCATGCCGATGGTGATCTCGCGGCTTTCGTCTTCCGGAATCACGGTGACAGTGTCTTTGTCGAGTTTGGTGACGCGGGCGATTTTTCCATTGTAGAAGCGCTTCTCCATGGTGTCGTTTTTGACAAACATCACCTGGGCGCCCACTTTGAGGGTGAGAATTTCCGGAAGGGGATAGAGGTTTTCGGGAAAATCTCCTCGGACCTCGGCGTGGTAGTCCTGCGGCGTTTCCGGAAGGGCTTCCAGCTCCTTTTTGTTGATGGCCTCCGCCTGCCTGTTGTGGGTGGTGAGGGTGATCACGCCCGACTCTGTTTTGGCGGTGGGATCGTAAGCGGCATTGAGGGTGGCGAGGTCCTCGGCAGTGCAGGTGTCATTGCGGAGGTTGTTGAGGACATCGATAAATCGGGAGTCGCTCTGGCGGAAGATTTTGTCCAGCTCCACATAGACGAATCCGCTTTGGGCGAGGCCTTGCGACTCGAAGAAGTGGGCCGATTTGTAGTGTTCTCGAAGCACGTCCCACTCGTGGTCTTTGACGATGGGCGGGAGCTGGTAGAGATCGCCGATCATGAGGAGCTGCACGCCGCCGAAGCTTTGGCGGTAATTGCCTTTCACGCTGCGGAGGCGGTAATCGATGGCGTCGAGGACGTCGGCGCGGAGCATGCTGACCTCGTCGATGATGAGTAGGTCGATGCTGCGGAGTACTTTTTTGCGCGGGCTGTTGAGCGGGTGGCGCCGGGCGAGGTCGTGCCGGGTGTAGAAGGCGCCGGCGCGGGTTATTTGCGGGTTGTCGCCCGGGATGAAGGAGCCGAAGGGGAGGAGGAACTGGGAGTGGATGGTGACCCCTCCCGCATTGAGCGCGGCGATGCCTGTGGGCGCGACGGTCACGCAGTTTTTGTGTGTGGCTCGTGCGAGGTTGTGGAGGAAGGTGGTTTTGCCCGTTCCGGCCTTTCCAGTCAGGAAAATGTGGCGCCCTGTATTGTTGATCAGTCGGGCGGCAAGGGCGATCCGGTCGGTGGTGAGGCGGGTGTCGTCGGTGGTTTCGGGCATGGATGGCACGGCTCTGTGGGTTCGGCGGGTGAAGTTAGGGATTTTGATTGGGCTGCGGGTTGCTGTGGGTTGCATAGGGTCTTTTGATTTGGTGGTTCATGGAGTTAAGGGCGCGGGTGAAATTTTCGTTTTGCAGATTCGACTGTTTTCAGAGTCATTCGGCTGTTCTCATTCAATGCCGCTCCGGCGTTATTTCATCCATTTTGTGAATGTCGTTCGGAGTGTTGTTGAATTGTATTTGCATAAATTAAATAATTGAAATCATGCGTTTTGAATAAAAAAAAATGGGTGCGGCTGCCGCCGCGAGTTTGTTTCCACCTTTTCTTGACACAAGGCGGAGCCAAGCAGTGGCTTTTTCTAAAGCCCATTCTCGGCGTTGCACTTGGTTTGAAAACAGTCATTGACATTAGGTGTGGCTTCGTGGCGGCTCATTTTCATTGCGGCCGGGGCATACCGATCCAGGGTCCCTTGCGGGATTTTTTAATTTCCGTGGCATTGCGCCTCGGGCGTGGATCGGAATTTAAGCGGGCCGCGCGCAGCGGTAGCACTGGAAGTGTTCGCGCACCGCGCGGCCCGGGATCTGCCTTTAGGCTTCTACCGGTTTGCGCTCGAGGAGGAGAAACTCCTGGAGGTGGACGTCGGTGGAGTAGCGCTTGTTGCCTTCTTTGTCGGTGTAGGAGTTGCTCACGAGCTTTCCTTCGAGGGCGATTTGCTTGCCTTTGGTGAGGAGTTTTTCAACGCGTTCGGCAGCGGGACCCCAGGCCACGATTTGGTGCCAGTGGGTTTTCTCGACGCGGTCGCCGTCGGCGTTGCGGTAGTACTCGTCGGTGGCCATGGAGAAGCGGGCCATTTTTCTGTCGTCTTCGAGGGTGCGAATTTCGGGATCGGCGCCGAGGCGTCCGATGAGGTTGACTTTGTTTGCGAGATTGTTCATGATGTTTTGGTTTGATTTGAAAAGTTTGATAAATGATTCAAAAAGGTGCCGTTGTTGCCGCGCTGAATAAAATGCGTTTTGACACAAGGGCTGCGGGCTTGTGGGGGTTCGGCGGCGCTGCGGGTTGTGAGGTTTTATCGGATGTGTAAAACCGGTCGTGTGACCGGGCCGGGGCTTTCCCGTGTTTGGCGCAGGGCCTATCGAACAATACCAACGGCGACAGGACAAAGGTGGGGCGGAGGGGGTTGATTAGTCGTATGATAAACGTTTACTTCCGTTTATAAACGTTTAATAACGGATAAATGCGCATTGCGAGGGGGAAAGTGGGGTTTTGGGAAATCGGGTATATTTGTGGGGGTTGGGTGTAAATAAGTTTGAGCACATGCTGCCGAACAACAACACAGCTGAAAAACCATTTACCATATTTTGAAGATAGTAACTTTTAAGTTGTATTTGAGGTAGTGGATCAAAAGGTCAGAACGGTCATTTCCTATAAACACTACTTTGAAGAATTTCTGCTTGCTCAACCTCAGAAAGTGCAGGACAAAATATTTAAGGTAGTTGAGATTATAGAAACTTACGAGCGGATTCCGACGACCTACTTAAAATCAATAGCAGGAACTGATGGATTTTACGGGGCCCGGATCAAGTTAGGATCCAACATTTGGAGAGTCTTTTGCTTTTTCGACAAAGGCAAATTGGTTATCCGCTAAACGGTTTTACCAAGAAAACACAAAAAACACTGAAAAAAGAAATCGACAAAGCCACAAGATTAATGACTGAATATTATGAAGCTAAAAAAGAGTGAAAAGGATATAAAAACATGGTCTGAAATAAAGGACAGTGTTTATGGTAAAAGTGGCACTAAACGCAGAAACACCCTTGAAAGGGATTTTGAGTCCTTTAAAATTGGACTTTTGTTACGACAAGCCAGAGAAGAAAAAAAACTAACGCAAGAACAGCTTGGCGATTTAGTAGACAAAAAGCGAACGTACATTTCGAGGGTGGAAAATGACGGAAGCAATATGACGTTAAAAACATTGTATGACATTGTTGAAAAGGGGCTTGGCGGTAAAGTTAGAATATCAATCGAACTGTAAAGTACGCTCTAAGCGATGCATACAACTTATGGTGAGGTTTACATGCGTTCGAGATTTGGTCTTCGGATCGAGATTATTCCGGAATGAAAGATTTATCTTCGGAAACCGCCCCAAGCCATACGCTCAAAACACTAAAAAGACGATAACAAACGAACAGACAGATAGAAATTGAAATCAGACAATAAACTCGCAGGACTTGGACTTTTGACAGCAATTTCGGCCTCACTTTGCTGTATTACTCCTATTTTGGCTTTGTTGGCGGGGACAAGTGGACTTGCTTCGACATTTTCTTGGCTTGACCCTTTAAGACCGTATTTAGTCGGTTCGACAGTTTTGGTGCTTGGTTTTGCGTGGTATCAGAAACTTAAATCGCAGAAACAAATGGATTGTAACTGCGAAACAGAATTAAAACCACCGTTCATTCAAACAAAAAAATTCTTACGTATCGTGACAGTTTTCGCGGGACTAATGCTTGCGCTTCCGTCCTATGCACATATATCTTTCCCAAAGACCGAGAACCAAACAAACATAATAGAACAAGCCAACATTCAGATAACGGAATTTTCAATTATCGGAATGACTTGTTCGGGCTGCAAAGAACACGTAAATCACCAGGTTAGTAAGCTGCCGGGAATAATGAATACAACCGTTTCCTACCAGAACGGAAACGCAATCGTGGAGTTTGACAAAACCAAAACTGACAATCAAGAAATAGAACAAGCCATTGCAAAAACTGGCTACTCAGTAAGCGGCAAGAAAGAAATACAATGAATATCATACTGCAATCTACAATCACATGCCCCGACTGTGGACATAAGAAAGAAGAAACAATGCCGACAGATGCTTGCCAATATTTTTACGAGTGTGAAAACTGCAAGAATGTTTTAAAGCCAAAACAGGGCGATTGTTGCGTTTATTGTAGTTACGGGACAGTAAAGTGTCCGCCAATTCAAGAAGGAACAAATTGTTGTAATTAAAAATGAAACAACTGACTCAAATAGAAAGCCGACCGCATAACAGCGCATAAAACTTATGGTGGGGAAAGTGGTAAATCCAAGCTTTGTACTTTTAAGTAAATTTGGTCGAAGCCGACAAGAAAGTGCTTCGAATACCGC
>JAIVHQ010000125.1 GCA_020200995.1 Flavobacteriales bacterium | reverse complement strand
GGCCACATACATTGCGGCATGGGTCTTTGCCACCAAAATGAGCAGTGCAAGACAGCGTTTTAGGTCGTTTCCGAAAATTGACTAAAAAAGAGATACACCGCGATCCGCCACAAGCTGAGAATTAAAAAACACCACCGGAAAGTCAGATTCAAATGAAAGAAGAAGAAGAAAACGGACACGAACAACACGCTCCACAAGAAGACGAAAAAGACCACGGTCATCACGAACATGAGGACCACGGCGACCACCACGCCCATATGATCGATGACTTCAAAAAGCGGTTTTGGATATCGCTCGTCATCAGCCTGCCCATCGTGGTACTTGCCCCGATGATTCAGGAATTGCTCGGGTACGAACTGCGCTTTGAGTATGACCGTTATGTCCAATTCGCGCTTTCGACAGCTGTTTTTTTCTACGGAGGTTGGCCCTTTTTGAAAGGCTTAAAAGATGAAATTGGGGATAAGAAGCCCGGCATGATGACCCTGATCGCCCTGGCGATCGCCGTAGCCTACATCTACAGTTCGGCGGTGGTCTTTGGCCTTGAGGGCAAGATTTTCTTTTGGGAACTGGCCACCCTTATTGTCATCATGCTCCTAGGGCATTGGATCGAAATGCGATCTGTAATGCGGGCCTCGAATGCCCTGGAAGAGCTGGCCAAACTCATGCCCGACGAGGCTCATCGGATCAAAGACGATGGAGAAACGGAAGAAGTGTCCGCTTCGGAATTAAAAAGCGATGACCTCATCCTGGTGCGGCCGGGCGAAAAAATCCCCGCCGACGGAAAGATCACGGAAGGCGAAAGCCATGTGAACGAATCCATGCTCACGGGCGAGTCAAAGCCCGTGGCCAAAGGCAAAGGAGACAAGGTAATCGGAGGGTCGGTCAACGACAAAGGCTCCCTGAAAATTAAAGTGGAACAAACCGGCGATGATGCCTACCTGTCCAAGGTCATTGCCATGGTGGACAAGGCCCAAAAAAGCAAATCCAAAACACAGAACCTGGCCGACAAAGCTGCAGGATGGCTCTTCTATTTGGCGCTGGGCGCGGGGGTGATCACCATTGTGGTGTGGCTGAGCCTGGGCAAGGAATTTGAATACGCCCTTGAACGGATGGTCACGGTGATGATCATTTCCTGTCCGCACGCGCTGGGACTGGCCATTCCGCTGGTGGCCGCCATTTCGACTTCGGTGGCGGCAAAGAACGGATTGCTGATTCGCAACCGAACGGCCTTTGAAAATGCGCGAAAAATCACCACCGTCATTTTTGACAAAACGCATCAAGGTCGTCATGGCCACAGGCGACAACGAGGCTGTGGCCAAAGCGGTCAGTAAAACACTAAATCTGGACGACTACTACGCGGAAGTCTTGCCCGAAGACAAACAGGACATCATCGAGAAATTGCAAAAAGACGGTGAGTTCGTGGCGATGACAGGCGACGGTGTGAACGACGCCCCCGCCCTCGCCCAAGCGGATGTGGGCATCGCAGTGGGATCCGGAACGGATGTGGCCGCCGAAACGGCCGATATTGTTTTGGTAAACAGCAATCCGAAGGACATTGCAGGACTCATCATTTTCGGCGCGGCCACCTACCGCAAAATGATGCAAAACCTCTGGTGGGCTGCCGGATATAATATCGTGGCAGTACCACTCGCAGCGGGTGTTTTGGCGGGGATCGGCATCATTCTAAGCCCGGCAATAGGGGCAGTATTGATGAGCATGAGCACGGTAGTGGTGGCGATCAATGCGCAATTGCTCAGGAAGCAGATGGGCTGAAAATCAACTTAAAACGCGCATTTGATTATTCTCTGAGACTGTCCTCCCGCATCCCGAACCTGAGGGGCGGGACTGTACATTTCATAACGCATCACTCATTCTCCCACCCGCGCCC
This sequence comes from Flavobacteriales bacterium, assembly GCA_020200995.1. GTDB lineage: Bacteria > Bacteroidota > Bacteroidia > Flavobacteriales_D > Cryomorphaceae > T3Sed10-241. The sequence goes on along the minus strand of JAIVHQ010000125.1, from coordinate 5,647 downwards.
CGCCCCTGAAGGGCGCCACCGCGCACGCCTTACTTCATCAACCAATCATATAATTGTCCAATCGTATCATCACATCATCAACCAATCGAATAATCGATCCATCATATCATCGTATCATCAGTCAATCATATCATCATCAAATCATATCATCACCCATCATTTTATTGGTGAAATTCTTTGAACTCAGCGACGGAGCGGAGCCAGTGGGAGTCGAAGTGAACCGAAGCGAGCGAGTACCTGCCCACTATTCCACAAGAATTATTAATATTGGTTTAAATTTTATGCGATGCTTTCAAAACGCTTTCAACAGCAAAAACAAATATCCGGTCAAGGTTTTCGCTACCGCGGGCTCGACCCTAGCAGGCTTGAAAACCTCACTGACGCCGTTTTCGCCTTTTCCATCACCCTGCTCGTGATAGCCTCAGAGGTACCAAAAACCTTTTTGGAACTGCAGGCCAGCATGTACAGCTTTATCGGGTTTATATTTTGCATCATGCTCCTGCTCGGCTTGTGGAACAACCACAGCAACTTCTTTATGCACTACGGCATGCGCGACACCTTTACCAAGATGCTCAATTTTCCCTTTTTGTTTCTGCTGCTTTTTTACATCTATCCACTCAAATACCTGTTTTCCTATGTAGGCACAGGCATTTACGTAAAAATCAAACTCCTTCTTGGCGACAACTCAGAAGCCTTACGTATGGCAGTGGCTGAAATACAGCAATCGAACATGAACGAAGCCCAGTGGCAGGATTTAACAATTCGCTTTGGGCTTGGCCTTTTCTTCCTCTACCTCCTCTTGTGTATCATGCACGTCAACGCCCTCAAGAAGCGGGAAGCCCTCGATTTAAATGCCCTTGAAATTTACGAAACACGCACTTTTATTCAGGCCTACGCCTTGCTTTGCATGGTTCCCGCCCTTTCGATGCTCACCGTTTTGGTGCTTGGCGGCGGATACTCAGATGTGGCCGGATTCGTGTACCCCCTGAAGGGCGCAACGCACATGTCCTACTTCATCAACCAATCATATAATCATCCAATCCTATCATCAACCCATCATATCATCAACCTACCCACTCCCCGCCCCTGAAGGTCGCCACCGCATATGTCCTACTTCATCAACCAATCATACAATCGTCCAATCATATCATCAACCCATCATATCATCATATCATCAACTCAATCGCACAATCACTCCCACCTCTTTTCCCTATCTTCGCGCCCGAAAATCAACACTTAGCAACCTGAAAATCTAACCAAACCTTCAGCCACGCTCCGCCGTAGACAAAAACCAACCGTTTAAAACGACCGAGTATGATTCCCAGACTTCCACCAATCGCCGCTCCCCTCACTCACAAGCCACCACTCCTAACTCATACCTCATACCTCAGATCTCATACCTTATAACTCCCCTCCCCGTGAAAATCTTAAAATTTGGAGGCACCTCCGTAGGCACCGCCGAATCCATCTCAAACGTCGTTGAAATCATCGTCCGCGCAAAGGCCGAAGGCCCAATAGTAGCCGTGTGCTCCGCCATGGGCGGAATCACCAATAAGCTGCTCGCCGTAGGCGAGAAAGCGCGCAACGGAGAAGAATTTCTCGAAGACCTTCGCGAAATAGAGCAGCGCCACCACGCCGTGATCCGCGCCCTGCTCAAACCCGGTTTGCAAAACAAAGCCCTCATCGCCGTAAAGGTGCGAATGAATGCCCTCGAGGAAATCCTCTACGGCGTGCAGGCCCTTTCAGAGCTCTCGTGGGCCACCCTCGACAAAATCACCGCATTCGGCGAATTGCTTTCCAACGAGATGGTGGCAGAAATCGTGACCCACTCCGGCCACAGGGCCATATTCACAGATGCCAGAGACCTGCTGCGCACGGACAGCAATTTTGGCAGCGCGACGGTCGATAAAGAAGCATCTGAAGCGCTGATCACCTCTTGGTACAAAGGCGAGAGCGATGCCGTGCCCATTGTGACCGGCTTTATCGCCGCCAATTCATTGGGACAAACCACGACACTGGGCCGAGGCGGCTCAGACTACACCGCAGCACTGCTCGGCTCGGCCCTCGACGCCGAAGAAGTGCAGATCTGGACCGACGTAGACGGCTTTATGACAGCCGATCCGCGGAGGGTGAAAAAAGCCTATCCGCTCCAAAACCTGACCTATGAAGAAGCCATGGAGCTCTGCTACTTCGGCGCGAAAGTGATCTACCCACCCACCATGCTTCCCGCAGTGGCCAAGCGTATTCCGATCACGGTCAAAAACACTTTTAACCCCGAAAGCCCCGGCACCACCGTGATGCACATCCCCGATTCGGGAAAAGGCCTGATCAAAGGCATCGCAAGCATCGACGACGTGTGCCTTATTAATGTGCAAGGCTCCGGAATGATCGGTTCCAAAGGCGTGAGCAGTCGGTTGTTTTCGGCCATGGCCGGGGCAGGAGTCAACATCATGCTCATCACCCAGGCCAGCTCCGAGCATAGCATCAGCCTCTGCGTAGCGCCCGAGCAGGTCGAAACCGCCCGCGCCGCCATCGAAGAAGCGTTCGAACTCGAGCGCATGCGCGGCCGCATCGAACCGCCCGAGGTGGTCACCGGCCTCAGCATTCTCGCCGTGGTTGGCGAAAACATGCGCCATACGATTGGAATCAGCGGAAAGCTATTTCGCACGCTGGGCCGTAACGGTGTGAATGTGGCAGCCATTGCACAGGGCTCGTCGGAGCGAAACATCTCCGTGGTGGTCGAAAAGAAAGCACTCTCAAAAGCACTCAACGCCGTTCACGATTCCCTCTTCCTCTCATCCATCAAGACGGTGAACGCCTACCTTGTGGGCACGGGCAACATCGGTGCGGAACTCATCGCCCAACTCAGGGACAGCAGCGAAGCACTGGCAGAGCGCCACTACTTGCAAATCAAAGTAATGGGAATCACCAACAGCCGAAAAATGATCTTCGGCGAAGGTGACGGAATCGACCTCAGCGATTGGAAAAACACGCTCGACACCAAAGGCGAAAATGCCGACATTGATCGATTTATTGCAACGGCCAATGAGCACAACCTGCAGAATGCCGTTTTTGTGGATAACACCAGCAATACGGGCATTGTGGCCAAATACCCCGAGGTCTTCAAAGCGGGACTTTCCATAGCGACCTGCAACAAGATCGGAAATTCGTCGTCACTTCAGCAATACCGCGATTTTCGCAATGCGGCCCTGAAAAACGGCGCGGTGTACCATTACGAAACCACCGTTGGCGCCGCCTTGCCCATCATCCAAACGCTGAACGACCTCGTGATGAGCGGCGATAAAATCGTGCGCATCCAGGCCATCCTTTCAGGCACTATATCTTTCATTTTCAATAAATATCAAGGCGACATCACCTTTTCCGAGGTGGTGCGCGAGGCGCAGGAAATGGGCTACACCGAACCCGATCCGCGCGACGACCTCAACGGAATGGACTTCGCCCGAAAAATGCTCATCCTCTCACGGGAAATGGGACTCGAAACCGAACCCGACAACATCGAAATCCTGCCCATTCTCCCCGAAGCATGCCTCAAAGCACCCGACCTCGACAGCTTTTACAAAGAGCTCGAAAAAGCAGAACCCTACTTTGCTGAAATGAAAAACACAGCCGCCGCCGAAGGGAAGAAACTGCGCTACATCGGAAAACTCGAAGGCGAAGTGATCAAAATCGCTCCGGAATCGGTCGACGCATCGCACCCGTTCTACGGCCTCGAAGGCAGCGACAACATCATCGCATTCAGCACGGAACGCTACAACCAAGGCCCGCTGGTGGTCAAGGGACCCGGCGCAGGGCCGCAGGTGACTGCCGCCGGGGTGTACGCAGACATTATTAAAGTAGCAAGCGCATAGCCATGGGTACATCCTCCTCTCCTTCCGGAAAAAATGACGAACGCAGCGTCACCGTGACCGCCCCCGGCACCGTGGCCAACATCGTGTGTGGGTACGACGTGATGGGCCTCGCCCTTCATGAGCCCTGCGATGAAGTGACTGTGACACTGAACGACTCGGGACGCGTGACCCTCGAAATCACGGGCGACGGCGGCTTACTGCCCACCGACATCGACTCGAATGTGGCCTCGGCCATGGTAAAGCTCTTCCTCGAGCGCACTGACCGCACCAACCTCGGCGCACATGTGCACCTGCGCAAAAACATGCCGCTCAACAGCGGAATGGGATCCAGCTCAGCGAGCACCGTGCCACTGGATGCTGTAGAACTGCCCTACCCCGAGCACCTTCACCTTGCCCTGGTTCACCCCCACATCGATGTGCCGACACGCGAATCGCGAAAAATTCTCAAGTCGCGGATTTCCATTCCCGAAGCTGTGACCCAATGGGGAAATGTAGCGGGACTCGTGGCCGGATTCTGCAAAAAAGACACTGCCCTGATCGGCCGCAGCATGACCGATGTGATTTTTGAGCCTGTACGGTCAATGCTCATTCCGGGATTTTACGAAATGAAAATTAAGGCCATGGAGCTTGGAGCCGTAGGTTTCGGAATCAGCGGATCGGGACCCTCCGTATTTGCCCTGTGCGAAAGTGAAGCTGACGCCGTGAAAATTGCCGAAGCACTCACCGATTTTCTCAATTCCATTGGAATCGACGCAGACAAATTTAAGAGCGGAATCAATGCCGAAGGAGCGCGAATTTTGTGACCAATGAACCCCGAGGTTGTCAACACCATTAAAAATTGAAGCGAGTGCTCCGCAAAAATTTATCTTCTTTTTTCAGGCCTGCCTTTGCTGCGGGCTTCATGAGTCAGTACCTTTGACTTAATACATAAGACTAAATGCTTTACTACTCCACCAAAAACCCGGACCACAAAGCCACCCTCAGCGAAGCGGTATTTCGAGGACTCGCCCCCGACGGCGGTCTTTACCTGCCTGTTGAATTCCGTCCGCTCTCCGCCGCGTTTTTCGACGGCCTGGCCGAGATGGACTTTTCCGAAATCAACTACACGGTGGCAAAAGCCCTGATTGGCGATTCGGTGCCCGACGGCATTCTTCGCGATATTTCCGCGAAAGCGGTCAACTTCCCCACACCCGTGGTGGAAATAGAACCCGGCATCTTCAGCCTCGAGCTTTTTCACGGGCCAACCCTCGCATTCAAGGACGTCGGGGCGCGGTTCATGGCTTTGCTCCTCGGCTATTTTGCGGAAACGCAACAGGAAAATATTAAGGTGATCGTGGCCACCTCGGGCGATACGGGTGGAGCCGTGGCAGCCGGATTTTTCAATGTGCCCGGTGTGGAAGTTTACATCCTCTACCCGAAAGGGCGGGTGAGCTCCATTCAGGAAAAACAGCTCACCACCTGGGGCAAAAACATCACGGCCATCGAAGTGGAAGGCAGCTTTGACGAGTGTCAGGCCCTGGCCAAGAAGATGCTCGGCGACAAGGAACTGAACAGCCGGTTTAAAATCACTTCTGCCAACAGCATCAACATCGCGCGGCTTATACCGCAGTCGTTCTACTACTTTCACCTCTACGCCCAACTAAAAAATCGCGAGCAGCCCATCGCAGTGTGCGTACCGAGTGGCAACTTCGGCAACCTGACGGCGGGCCTTATGGGCAAAAAGCTGGGCCTCCCGATCGAGCTCTTCGTGGCCGCCACCAATGCCAACGACGTGGTAC
>JAIVHQ010000124.1:3472-5221 GCA_020200995.1 Flavobacteriales bacterium | reverse complement strand
CCTTTGGAAATTGAGGTCGTTCAGGACTTCGGCTCCTGGTGGAAAAACGTTTTGAAGCGCCGGTGACGGGCTAAATTCCGCCGCACCGAAATAGTTCCAGGCCACGCCCAGGCTCAATTCGTTTCCGACGTTGAGTCCGAGTTCGACCGTATATCCTGTGGTCCATTCGAGCGGATAGCGCATGATCACCTCGTCCGTTCCGTCGATGCGGTAAGAAAAACGATTGATAAACGACCCTGTAAGGTTTACCAGCAGCCGAGCGTAGACATTCACTTTATCAAAACCGCTCTCGTAGGCCACACCCATTGATGCGGGCATGATTTCGTATCGAGGATTATAGCTGTCCATCGCGAAAGATCTTTCACCTTCGATATTGTCCAGGGTCTCACTCAATGCTTCCTCCAGGCCCCTGATCCGATTGCTGAAATAGCCCACCGACATGTATGCACCGAGGTTGCTTCCCTCTTTGAACGGAATATACCGGCCCAGAGAACCTCCGGCCCCTTGCAGGGCATTGCCCGTCCCTGAATCATCAATGTCCGAACTGTGGAAATCACCATGTGGAAATACCATGTGAAAAGATAAATCCCAATGTCCGCTGTATTGGCGTGGTGTGCGCGGAGTCTTCTCCCGCTCCTGCGGTGAAAGCGGTTCAACCTCCTCAACTGCTTCTTGGGCTTTTTCTTTTTTTTGAGGCTGGTTGATGATCACTTGCGCGCAGCAGTAATTTGACATTAGGAACAACGTTGAGGCCAACACCACTGCTCTCGCAGGGAGAATATAAAACATCTTTGGAGGGAGTCGGTTATTCATAACTTGCTGCACTTGTTGATTTTGAATTTCAAATATAGACAAATGCCGAAACCCTCAAATCGCCTCGACGCTGCGATAGCGATCGATTCTTCAAGCGGAGTGGTAATCAACGATGAATATCGCCATCAGTCGTTCTCCGATCGGCTAAGTTTACACTTGTCTTTTCGTGGAGTTGACATAAAGTCAGCGAAAAACACTAAAAGTGTCTTTAAATTTGTATATTCTGCTACCAGAAATTAAACCATGAACAGAAATCTACTCCTTACTGCAACGGCCGTGCTACTCGGGCTTAGTGCTCATGCCCAATACGAAACTGTTGTTTACGACTACTCCAAAAACTGGTTTGGTGAAAACCAACCGCTCCCCGCAGAGGAGCGGTGGATGCTAACAGGCGAAACACCTGAGGGCATCAAAATGGTCGAACTGCAAATCTTTCAGTCGGGCAACAGGAGCGATCGCTTGCTCCACGCCTCCGACTATCAGCGTGCAGAAGGCAGCGAGTCCACCCGATTTACCATTCCTGTAAATTACAAGTTGCACGGCAATACAGCCTATGACTTTAAGGTACTCTACTTTCAAGAGGCCGGCGACGGAGATATGAGGCGCCTTTCAGACATGGTCAATGCAGCCCTCACTTCATATCTCAACCAGAGTGTGGTAGCGGGCAAGCGACAGGTTTCGCTCGCGAAGCATCCGCGCATCATCATTCAGGATCTCGATCAAATTGTGATGGACGGCCTTGAGCTGTACCGCAACCGCATGGGCATCAGTTTTGATGGATTCTCGGATATCGTTTACGATAAGCTTGAGCGGATGGACGACCTCAAATTGAAAGCCGCCCGATTCAACATTCTTAAAGAGCCCGATGCCGATGAGCGCCAAACCCGTGTGGCCTATTTCCAGCAAAACATGGAAGAACTTGCGCAGCTCATGGCC
>JAIVHQ010000124.1:0-3421 GCA_020200995.1 Flavobacteriales bacterium | reverse complement strand
GTTTTTATGTGCTGCGCGAAGCCCGAAGAGTTACCAATTACAAGTCCGAAAGCACCCGCTGGACCCTGCCCATAAATTTGGGATATGCTGCAGTTTACGACAACCTCACTTCCGATGATTTTGCGGTGGAAGGCGCCCCAATGGTGGGCATCTCTTTTCCGCTGGGCAATCCCAATTTTTCGGGAAAGTTTCTCAGCAACAGTTCGCTCTCCGCAGGATTGCTTCTGCAAAATGTGACGCTCGATGGAGACCGTGTTCAACAAGGGCCTTTGGTAAACAGGCCTTTGTATTTCGCTTACGGGTACAAGACCGCATACTTTTTAAGGATCAATGCCGGCGCTACGGTCATGGAAGAAGTGGGCACCGGTACGGTTAGGCTGAGCCCGTTCATCGGTCTTAGTGTAGAACTTAACTTATGGCTCGGACTTAACCGATAATGATGAAAGAATCGACTAAACCTTACGCGAGACGCACGATAGGCGCAGCTTCCGCACAATTTTTGTCTGCGGGACTACTTCTATTGATTTGCCTTTCGGCGAATGCGCAGCGCGATATCTTTAACTGGGAATTTTCGGGCTCCTTTGCCGCAGTCAACAGTGGTGATTTTGAGCTGCCCGAAGAGCCCTCGCTCTTTGCAGCGGGAGGGAGGCTACAGCGCAACCTCGGCAATGCCTGGCAGGTCGGCCTCCACGCCGGGCAGTTCAATTTTGGCGAAAGCGCCAACCTTGAAAGGGCCTACGCAGGCCTCTCAGCGGCTTACTTTTGGGACAACGGTGTATTGCTCAAGAAACGGGCATTTATCACTCCCTATCACTTGGTGGAGGGTGGAATCTTCAGCCGTGCTGAAGTCGAAGATCCTTCAAACCCCTCCTTCACTGAGCAATCTTCGGCGGTGGGGCTTGAAAACGGCCTGAAATTCAGGTTTGGCGACCGCGTCACTTTTCACGTAGTCTACGCCGTGTACCGCGAATTGGACAGCCGCGGTTTTGAAGAAACCTTTGGAAACAACGGCCTTTCACTCTGGAAAGCAGGCCTCAGCTACCACTTCGGAGCCAAAAAAGTAAATTACAGCGGCCCCGTTTTTGACGCTTCGTCGCGTTTCGAAAGATCGCGCTTTGCAAGTTCGGATATCCGTCCGCTGATTTCGCTGCCCGGTGTCGAGCCTGGTCCCGCCGATACCGTTCGCCCTAAAGACTTTTACCTTCCCATGCCCGAGCGAAGTGAACCTGTCATGATCAGCGGAGTAGATACCATTATAAATTTTTACGTCGACACCACCCTTGCCACACGCATCGACACGGTAATTCATAAATTTATTGATACGAATTACGTCACATCCGTCGACACGGCCTTTACGTTCAGGGTTGATTCCGTGAGGGGAAATGTACTTGACACCAACTTCACAAACATTACGGATACCGTGATGACGCCACGGGTCGATACGACTTTTGCAGCTATAACCGATACCGTTTTTACCGTACGCCCGGATACCGTCTTCAGGCCGTGGAGCCGCCCTGCCGACACGGAATATATTCGCGATCGGTCGGAAAACCTTCAGGAGGAAAAATCCGATCCTGTCCCGGCCCGCAGCGATGAAGCCTATGCTGAACTCCGCGATAGAGTTGCCTACCTCGAGGGCCTTGTAGCCGGCTTTTCACGGCGCGATACCATCATCACCATCCGTGAAGATCGCGTAGAACAGCAGCCTGCAAAAGCAGAGGAGCAAAAGGTGGTTCAAAAAATCGAACGCGCACCTGCAGAGCAGAAAGAGCCTGAAAAAGCCTTTAATGACAGGCCACAGGAGAATCCGCAAGACCAAGAGAAAACCGAGCGGGCCGGCCCCCGATCCTCTGCCGATCCCACATCTACCCAAAAGTCCGAAAGCCCGACCTATAAAACCGATCCCGCCGTGGTCGCCATGATGCAGCGTCAGGAGGAATTGATGAAAACACAGAATGCGTTGCTGCGGGAGATGTCAGGAAAAAACTCGCAAGTGAGCGTAGAGGCTGCGCCGCGCGAACGCCGCCCCCGTGTCGATATAGCCCCGACCGTCGCTGTACCCGTGGGTGGTGGTGGGCGAGACCGTGCTGACCAGGATCGAATAGAAAAACTTGAACAAGAGGTTGCATCGCTTAAGGCAGCGTTGGAAAACAGAACTGCACACATTGATTCCGCAGGTGTCGACTCAAGCCGTGTCGATTCAGCGGTCGCCTCTGCGCGCGTCGATGTGTCGGCTCAGGTTACTGACAATACTGCGGAAACCGACAGCATTGGCCCTGATACCGCAGCCACCACTGAAACGACACTTTCAGCCGAGGAGCAAAAGCGCGACAGCCTGACTGCCGATGTGGAAGCCATTCAGCAAAAGGCTGATTCCATCGCCCGCGCAAATGCGGAAAAGGCAGCCCGACGCGAGGAAGCCGAGAAAGTAGCTGCTGCCGGCAAAGATTCAATCGCTGAGACTGCCCCTGAACTCGCGCCGACGGCTCCAAAATTAACCGCTTCATACCCGGCGGTGTTTAAGTTCGGACTGAACAGGGATGATGTAGGAGCCGATTACGACGAGGTATTCGACAAGGTGGCCACCGATCTAAAAGCCAATCCTGACGCCAGGGCAAATATCGTGGGTTTTACAGATCGGAGCGGAAATCCCGATTACAACAGGCAGCTTTCTGAAAGAAGGGCGAAAAGCATCAAGCGAAGATTGACGGAGCGCGGTGTGCCTGCTGAAAAGTTGGTGATTCGCGGAGAGGGAGAAAGCGCGGGCGATGACAAATGGAACGCGGGGGATCGCAGGGTGGAAGTGACGATCTTGTTTTAGGTAAATTATTCGAACGCTTATTCCGCAGTCGAGGTTTTATCGATGCTTTGGAACACCCGATTGATCCGTTGGGTGGTTTCGCGGTTGTCCGCGGGGCCCACGCCGATCATCACCAGGGCCGTTCTCGTTTCCTTATCGAAGGTGCTGTACCCGCGCAGCTCTGCCCGAGTGTCCTCGTAGGCAAACGTTCCGTAGCAGGTGTGGGTGTTTTGCTCGCCCGGCACCTTTCCAAAATCGAGTGATTTCATCGTGCCTTCCATGTGTTTGACCAGATTACCCGCAGCGCCGCCCAGTCCGCCCTTGGTATCGTATTGATCGCTGATCATTTCTATGGCGGTGAAGTTGATGGCGATTTCCCGATCGGAATAAGTGTAGGCGTTTACCGAGCGAGCGTACAATTCCATCCCCGCGGGCATATCAACAGGCTTTTTCACGATTGGGGTGGGCGTTTCGAACCGCAGACCGAAATATTCATTGACTGCCCACTCACCCTTTTCCGCAGCTTTATCGGGAGTTTCATTATTGACAGCGGGATTTTTAATCGTAGGATCTTTTTCTGTCCGCGGAGCTTCTTTCCTTTCAGGAGCTTCTGAGCAACCG
>JAIVHQ010000123.1 GCA_020200995.1 Flavobacteriales bacterium | reverse complement strand
TTTGCGACCCCTGCGACAGCCCTTTTTCTAACCCCATCTTTATCAACCTGTGTCCATCTACAACTAAAATTCATTGCCACCCCACCTAAATGATCATTATATTTGCATTGCTATAAATATGTGCAAAAGTCTGTGATCCCCGCCCACACCTATTATTCCTTCCGCTACGGCATCCTCAGTCCTGAGGAAGTGCTGGAGCAGGCCGCGGCCAACGATTACGAGGTGGTGGCCCTCGCCGATATCAATAGCACATCGGCGGCGCTGCACTTTGTGCGGATTGCGCAGAAGAAAGGCATCAAGCCGGTGATCGGCATTGATTTTCACTCGACCGGGAGAGGGGAGTCGGGCACCCGGCAGCTCTTTACGGCTTTCGCCAAAAACAACGAAGGATGGCGGGAGATCAACGCCTACCTCTCGCAATACCTCCACAGCGGCGAACCGATTCCGCCCGTTGCACCCGACTTTGAGCACGCGGCGGTGGTGTACCCGTTTGAGGTGGTGACTTCCACCTCGGCTACGCTCGGTGTCCGGCTTAGGGACCGGTGCCTGAGCGGAGCCGAAGGTACCGGGGGTGGCCGAAGAGACCTCCGCCCCAACGAATTCATAGCTGTGCGCCCCGAAGACCTGCTTCGCTTCTCGCGGTCTCCTTTTGCGGAAGCGAAATACAAACACAAAGTGGTGATGGGACAGCCCTACACCTTTGCAGTAAATGCCGCCAAGCGTCACTTCAACATGCACCGCATACTCCGCGCGGTCGACAACAACTGCCTGCTCAGCAAGCTCCCCAAGAGCGAAGAGGCCCGCCCGGCCGATGTGTGGATGCACCGCAACGAACTTATGGCGCTGTACAACGACCACCCGCAGCTCATCGCCAATACCACCCGCATGCTGCAGGAATGCAACGTGCACTTCGAGTACGGCGACGCCTACCCGCACAAAAATCTGCGCGCCTACACGCCGCTGCTCGATGCGGCCGGGGGCTCGATGGACGCCGATGAAGCCCTTTTGCGAAAGCTCTGCCAGGAAAATCTGCACTACCGTTACCCCGATCCCGGGCCCGAGGTGCTGCGTCGCCTGGAAATGGAGCTCGAGGTGATCGCCCAAAAGCAGTTTGTGAGCTACTTCCTCATCAATTGGGATATCACGAGCTATGCCCGCAGCCGTGTACATCCTCCGCATCACTGATGTAGATCCCATCGAGCTCGACCTCTACTTTGAGCGCTTCATCAACCTGTACCGTAAAAATCCGCCCGACTTCGACCTCGACTTCTCCCACCGCGACCGCCCCGATGTGACGCGCTACATCTTTGAGCGCTTCCCGCACTGCGCCATCCTCGGTACGTACAATACCTTTCAGTACAGGGCCGCTGTCCGCGAAATCGGCAAGACGTTCGGCCTGCCCAAGGAGGAGATCGACCGGCTGTGCTCGGGCAAATTTGATGTGCAGCAAATCGACGAGCTCTCTCTGCTCACCCTGCGCTACGCCAGGCTCATCGACGGATTTCCGAGCCACCTGAGCCTCCACGCCGGAGGCATCATCATTGCCGATCAGCCCCTGCACCACTTTTCGCCCACGTGGATGCCGCCAAAGGGGTTCCCCACCGTGCAGTTCGACATGGTGATCGCCGAGGACGTGGGGCTCTACAAATTCGACATCCTCGGGCAGCGCGGACTCGGAAAGATCAAGGATGCGCTGGCGCTGATTGAGGAGAATTGTGGAGGTGGCTTCGGCTCCCACCTCGGCTCCGCTCGGTGTCCGGCTCAAGTACCGGGAGCTGAGCCGGTGGCTGAGCGGAGCCGAAGCCACATGCCGGACATCCACGACATCCACGCCCTCAAGCAGGACGAGGCCATCAAGACGCTCCTCCGCGAGGGCGATGCGGTGGGTTGCTTTTACGTGGAGAGCCCCGCCATGCGGATGCTGATGAAAAAACTCCGGGTCGATAATTACCTCGGGCTGGTGGCGGCCAGTTCGGTGATACGTCCCGGGGTGGCGCGCAGCGGGATGATGCGGGAGTTTATACTTCGGTACCGCTTTCCGGAAAAGCGCAAGGAAGCCCATCCCACCATGCTCGAGATCATGCCCGAGACCTACGGCGTGATGGTGTACCAGGAAGATGTGATCAAGGTGGCCCACTACTTCGCGGGCCTGAGCCTCGGCGAGGCCGATGTGCTGCGGCGCGGCATGAGCGGCAAGTTTCGCTCGCGCGAGGAGTTTGCCAAAGCCAAGGGCAAGTTCTTTTCCAACTGCATCAAAAAAGGCTACCCCGACGCCCTCACCGCCGAGGTGTGGCGACAGGTGGAGAGTTTTGCGGGCTATGCTTTCGCAAAAGGGCACTCTGCGAGTTACGCCGTGGAGAGTTACCAAAGCCTCTATCTCAAAGCGCATTATCCGCTGGAGTACATGACCGCCACGGTCAACAACGGCGGCGGATTCTACAGCCGCGAGCACTACCTCCACGAGGCCCGCATGAAGGGCGCCACGATCGTGCCGCCCTGTATCAACCGGGCGCGCAACGAGGCCACCATTTCCGGAAAGGAGATCATGCTCGGATTCGGGTTTCTGCAAGGGCTGGAGGATGAGACGGTGTACAGAATACTCCGCGCCCGGGACTCCGGCCGGTGGCTGAGCGGAGCCGAAGCCCCGGCCGGAGTCGAGGGGTTCACCGACCTCGACGACTTCCTCGACCGGGTGCCCATCGGGGTGGAGCAGCTCGACATCCTGATCCGCATCGGGGCTTTTGGCTTTACCGGGCGCAACAAGCGCGAGCTGCTCTGGGAGGCGCGCTTCAAGCTGGGCCCCGCGCCGCCCGAAGACCGCCAACAGGAACTCTTTAAAGAGCCCCGCCGCAACCACCGCCTGCCCGACCTGCGCAGCAACAGCCTCGAAGATGCTTTTGATCAGATGGAGTTGCTCGGCTTTCCGCTTTGCAGCCCCTTTGACCTGCTCACCCCTCAAGCCGCCTATTATCCCGGCCCCATGGCCCGCGAGCTCCCCGCCATGGTCGGTCAGCGCGTCACCGTGCAGGGCTACCTCGTCACCGCCAAGACCACGAGCACCGTAAAGGGCGACCGCATGGCCTTCGGCAATTTCACCGACCGCGAAGGCCGCTTTATCGACACCGTGCATTTTCCGCCCGTGCTGCGGCAATTTCCCTTCAGGGGAAAAGCGGTGTACACCATCACGGGCGTCGTGACCGAGGAGTTTGACTGCGTCAGCATTGAAGTGGAGCGGATGGAAAGGGTGGCGGTGGTGGAGGATGCGCGGTATCGGGAGGCATAAGGCTGCTTTACAAAAAATGGCCAAATCCGTCTGAAACCTCTGGTGTCGTTGCAGTTTTCTGTCATGTAGACGATAACGCTTAAAGCATAAATGCAAATGAAGTTATTAACAACACATCAGAAATGCTTTTTTCTTTCATGCTTTCTTTCTTCCTTTTGAATGTTTTTCAGATCGATCTATCACAACTGGCCAAAGTCGGAGCCGTCCGAAACAGCTCACTCAATTTAGAATCCAAAACAACAGTACATTGACATGGTGATGTCACTTATAAAAAACCACTTTAACAGAAAGGCACAGAGTGTGCTTTTCTGTTTTTTACTTTTCTTCTATTCCGATTCAGCTGCCCAGCACTACGACTTTACAAGCATACTGCTGTATGCAAATACATTTGATCGCCTGCACATTGAGCACGAAGGCATGGAGTTGCTGCACTCCAGGAGATCCGTATCAGGTGAACTCGCAGTGATGCGCACGGTGCATTTGACGGAGCATTGGGCCCTAAGTCCTTCCATCGGACTTGGCGTTATGCCTTTCAACATCAACTTTGATTTATCGCGCGATTTGTTGACCTACCCTGAGGCAGGAGAGGCACAATCCAATATGGACTTGATCCATTACGAGTACATTCATTTTTATTATTCACTCAAATTGCAGCTTGAGTATCTGCACAGCTTGCCCACGGGCAACACGCTGTCGATGGGTGCCGGAATTGCGCTCAACCACTTTCCGGCACGTGATTACGGCATTGGTGTGAGCCTCTCCGTCCAGGGAGCCAATGAGGATTATGAGATTTTTAAGATGGTTATTGAGGGCGATTTGCCCAATTTTGTACCCACAACATTTGTCAACGTGCGATACTTCTTTGGAGGCGAGTTCAAAGATCTTTTTTATTGCGGGGCTTTGCTCAATTGGGGATACAGTCCGGTTGGGATGGGACAATTTGAATTTTCCAATGTATCTGTAAATAGTGTCGGTACCCTCAAGTGGCAGCCTACTTGGTTTGGCCTCACAATTGGCGCGCGAATTACTAAGCATCCTTATAAAAAGCTGTTGTGAACAATATGAAACTGATCTTATGGGGGGCCATAGCAGCCCAACTTCTTGGAAATGGGGTAGTACTCGCGCAAAAAACAACACCATCCACAAAGGCCGGCATTGCTCTGGCAGTGCTCGCTGGTTCCAATAGTCCGCTGCAGATATCAGGTGGAGATGGGGCTTTATTTACCTCAGATCGTGGTACAGTCCTTGAATTTCACATGATGCTTTCAAAGCCCCTTTCTGATCAGTTTTCTCTAATCACAGGAGCTTGCTTTGGGTAT
>JAIVHQ010000122.1 GCA_020200995.1 Flavobacteriales bacterium | reverse complement strand
GTTAAAAAGTTATCCCTGCATTCCACCATATTGACTTATATTTGTGCCCACATTATTGAAGGCTAAACCCCACGGTGATCATGAAATTTATCGTTACCAGTTCAGATTTGCACAAGCACCTCCAAACCATCAGCGGAGTGCTCGGCAGCAACAATACCCTCGCAATTTTAGATAACTTTCTCTTCGAGATCGAAAAAGACCGCTTGACCGTTTCGGCCAGTGATCTGGAGACGACCATGATTACAACCATGGAAGTCAAGTCGGAAGAAAGCGGATCAATTGCCGTGCCGGCCCGAATCCTCATGGATTACCTCAAGACCCTTCCTGAGCAGCCACTCACTTTTACCGTGGATGAAGCCTCTATGGGCATCGAAATTGCAAGCAGTTTTGGTAAGAGTAAAATGGCGGGCTTTCCCTCAGATGAGTTTCCTAAAAACCCCGTTCTCGAGGAGCCTTCCGAGATCAACGTACCCGCAGAGGTATTGTCGGAAGCCATCCAGAAAACCATTTTCGCTACGGGCAACGACGACCTTCGCCCCGTGATGTCGGGAATCTACTGCGAGCTCGGTACAGAGGGCATCCGCTTTGTAGGTACAGATGCACATAAGCTCGTGCGTTATTCCCGCACTGACATCAAAGCGGCGAGCAACGGGACTTTTATTTTTCCAAAAAAGCCGCTCAACCTCCTCAAAGGCACCCTCGCATCTACCGATGCCGATGTTCGCATCCAATTCGACAACACCAATGTGATGTTGAGTTTTGATGAAAATACAGTGATAGCGAGATTGATCGACGGAAAATACCCGAACTACGAAGCGGTTATTCCAAAAGACAATCCCAACAAAATGCTCGTGAGCCGCACAGCACTGCTCGGCTCCATAAGGCGTGTATCGATTTTTAGCAACAAGACCACCCACCAGGTGCGACTCCGCATCAACGGCACAGAATTGTCTATCTCTGCAGAAGACCTCGACTACAGCAACGAAGCCAATGAGAGGCTCACCTGCAGCTACGAAGGTGAGGACATGGAGATCGGTTTTAACTCGCGCTTCCTGATCGAAATGCTCACGAACCTCCAGACAGAGGATGTGCAGCTATCACTCAGCGCTCCCAACCGCGCGGGTATTCTGATGCCTGTAGGTGATGATGCAGACGGTGAGGATGTGCTGATGCTCATCATGCCGGTGATGTTAAATTCTTAAATCGCTGCAGGGGGCAAAATCCTCAGGGTTTTATTAAGCCACACGGTTGCCGTTTTCCGATTTTTTACTGACTGTAAGTAGCGTCACGCCCTCGTCGTCTAAGGCGCCGAGCACCAGACATTCGCTGATGAATTTACCGATCTGTTTGGCGGGAAAGTTCACGACTGCAGTAACCTGCATTCCTAACAGTTCTTCTGCCGTATAGCGCTCAGTGATTTGGGCACTTGATTTTTTTATGCCGGCAGCGCCGAAATCTATTAACAACCTGTAAGCTGGTTTGTGGATGTTTTTGGCCCTTACAGCTTCGACAACAGTTCCGATTTGGATTTCAATCTTTTCAAAATCCGCATAGGTGATCTCTTTCATATCAAATGGCTATACATTGATTAAGCCGTTTGAGCCGATCGGTTTTTCGCTCTTTTCTCCGCACCTCCGAAGGGCAGGTACTTTGTGAGATCAACACCGAAATGCTTCAGGGCTGAGATAAAAATAAGCGAGGCCACGGCTTCGTCCAGGTTGCCGATAATGGGCAAGTAATCGGGAAGCTCTAACACACCGACGGTGAAGTTGAGCAGGTAAATACCGGAGAGTACCAGAAGGAAGGCAGGGGTAATATTTTTCATGGGGAATTGTGTTTTCATTTTAATGAACGTTTCATTCTAAGTGGTCAGTATAGAAGTTAAGCATTTCTTTCGGAACGCGGTAATGGGGTGAGCCCTGCGGACTGAAAAAATAACAGGAGTCATGCCATAAAAAAACCCTCCGCGCAAAGCGCGGAGGGTTTTAGCATTGAGATTAAATTCTCAGGTGAGCTTATCGAGCAATCATAAACTTGTCGACAAGTACCTCAGATGCTGTAGTCATTCGGTACATGTAGATCCCGTTGGGGAGTCCTGAACCGTCAAACTGCATGCGGTATTCCTGACCACCGGCAGCATTTTGATTGAATACTGTTTTGATGTGGCGTCCTGCCATATCGTACACTTCAATCTGAACCTGCTGTGGCTGATCTACTGAGAACGTCACCCATGATTCACCCGGCGTTGGATTCGGGTTTGAGGTGATCGATGCCTGAGCTACGCAATCGTTAACGGTGAGTTCAATACCGTTTGAAAGCGCCTGGCAGAATCCAATGTCATTCACATTGAGGCCGGCCGTTGGATCGGGCACGTAGCTACTAATCCAGGTCCAAACTGCCCTGTAAGCGGTATAAGTACCAGGAGCTACATTGTTCAGGTTGAAATTGGCCTGATTGCGCACCTGAATCACGTCTCCGCTTGCATCAGCCAGCACGTATCGTGAACCTACGGTGTTGTCTTCACCGGTCACTTCAAGACCTGCAAAGCTTGCCGCTCCTTGTCCGGGGCAGAATTCGTTGCTTTCATTAAGCAGTGAAATCGTACCGGTCTCGGGGTTCGGAAGTACCCTGATGTCGTTTGAAGATTCCCAGCATCCGCCGGCAGTCATGGGGTTGGCCAACACGTCGTTGATATCAACACCATTGGCGTAGCTGATGTGGCGTACCCTGTAGATACCACCTTCATCGAGGGCGTCGAAATCGAAGTTGGCACCGTCGGCATCCGTGTCGAGCAGGATGAACTGATTTTCGGTGAGTACCCAAATCGAATTGTCGCCTGAAGCGCCTGTGAGGGCAGCCTCAAAGATAGCAGCGTCAGCCGTTCCGGCGCATACCCTGTTGGTATTGCCATTGAAAGACATGGTTCCACCTGCAGATGCACAAACGCAGTTGCAGTCGTCATCGACAGCACCGTTGGATCCGTCTGCGAGTTCACAGTCGTCACCGATGTTGGCTTCGAGGTCAGGACAGTCGAATGCGGGAGGGCAATCGAAGGTAGCCGACACAGTTCGGGTGTGGCTTGTCGCACTTCCTGTAAGCGCACAGTCTGAAGGATCGTGGCTGTAGAAACGCACCACGCCGTCGAAGTCGCTGGTGAAATCAACACCTGTTCCCGGTCCGAAAGTAAGAATTGCAGCACCTGCTTCATCAGCGATGGTTACGGCATAATCTTCGTTCGAAAGTGAGAAAGAGTAGGTGACTCCATCCAATACATCCACCAATGAATATTCAGATGCATAAGCAAAGCTTTGGCTAAATGAGTCGCCTCCGCATTCCAGCGTGATAGCGTTAGATGGCCAAGGTGAAAAACCTTCATCATCAAGACAGCCGGCAAACGGCTCGGGCTCCACACACTCACAGTCTTCGCTCACTGTTCCGTTTTCACCG
>JAIVHQ010000121.1 GCA_020200995.1 Flavobacteriales bacterium | reverse complement strand
CCGCCAAGCTCGCCAACGAACAGGGCTACGATCAGCTGCTATGGACCGATGCCAAAGAGCACAAATACATAGAAGAGAGCGGAACCATGAACGTGATGTTTATGCTCGACGGCACTTTGGTAACGCCCGAACTGAGTGATACCATCCTCGACGGAATCACGCGCCGCAGCACCCTTCAGGTGGCCAAAGACTGGGGCATCCCGGTCGAGGAGCGCCGCATTTCGGTGGAAGAAATCGCAGAAGCCCACAAAAACGGAACCCTGGAAGAAGCCTTCGGTTGCGGCACCGCTGCCACCATCGCTCACATCGAGGCCATCGGCGACGGCGACAACATCATGGAGCTCCCGCCCGTTGAAAAGCGCGAAGTGAGCAACAAGTTGATGAAGCACTTCACCGATCTAAAAAAATTCAGAAACCTCGACCCCCACGGGTGGATGATTGAATTGTCGTAAACCTGTAAGTTTATCGATTCTAAACGCGCCTCCGGGCGCGTTTTTTATGGCCCCTAATTAGAGTCTGTCCATAAAGTCCGCTATCATGCCTGTGGCTTGATCTTCGATCTGCCTTGCACTTGTTCTCAATGTGAGTCATCCCGCCGCGGCGGGACTCCTTGCTTTTTAGAACTGCGTGCGCGTTGCTATCGAAACTTTATGATCCAGCCACTTGACTGTATTGACAAACTTTAATTACGAGCCAACGGCTGAAAAAGGGGAACCACGCCCGCCCGCATGACGCAGTCGGGCGGGAATGAACGAATGAATACGAATTTTCGCGAATGAAAGTGGGGTTTCGAAGCATGGGGCCCGACAAACGCGGAAATCGCTCCGACGGGCATTCGCCCTTCGGAACTATCTTCGAAATTTACACATTTACACTGTCCTCGTATTTTTTGTAAATTACAGAACCACTCTGCACGGCATCCACTGTAAATGGAGTTTCGCAGCGTCGTGCCCAACAAACGCAGAATCCACCTGTGCCATCTGTGACGAAATAACAGGCACCTCCCATCTGAAAATTAAACCAAACTCCTCCTGCGCTTGGATATATTCCCACTCGATCATACCTTCATCTCACAATTCAACCCACCCGCACCCCGACCCTGAAGGGTGCCACCGCACGGGTCATCAACAAATCACATCATTAAATCAATCATATCATTCAACCCGCCCGCTCCCCGACCCTGAAGGGCGCCACCGCAATGGCCATCATCAAATCGTATAACCAACCCATCACATAATTAACCAACCGTATAATCAGTTCATCATATCATCACCTCAATCATATCCCTCCCTATCGGCAAAGGCGTCAGAGTTTGGGCAAGCATCACTCATACCTCATAACTCATATCTCATCACTCATACCTCATCACCCACTAAAAACTCCACCTTGACACAAAAAGACCCCTCCTCCGAACTCCCCCATATTTCTGATGAAACCTGGGAAGCATCCTGGAAAAAACATTGGGAAAACGCCCAGCTTAACTACGAATTGCCGCCTTCACCGCACAATACCGAAAGCGCCGAGCGGGACTTCCTGATGGATCCGCGGTCGGAGGAGAAGGAGAAAGAGCGACTCAGCCGCATTGACAAGGAATTTACCATGGGATTCGAGCGCCTTGGTCATCTGGGCCCCGCAGTCACCATCTTCGGATCGGCGAGGTTCAAGCCCGGAGAGCGTTATTACGAAAAGGCCGAAGCCACAGGTGCCGGATTTGCCAAGGCGGGATTCACCGTCCTCACAGGAGGAGGCCCGGGAGCGATGGAAGCCGCCAACAAAGGTGCCTTTGAAGCGGGAGGGAGGTCGTACGGACTCAACATCGTATTGCCCCACGAGCAGCACGCCAACCCCTACGTCCATGACAGTGTGGAGTTCAACTACTTCTTCGTGCGCAAAGTGATGCTGTTTAAGTACTCCTGTGCCTTCATCGTGATGCCGGGCGGCATGGGCACCCTCGACGAGCTCTTCGAAGCCGTGACCCTGATCCAGTGCAACAAGATCGGGCCCTTTCCGGTAATTTTGGTGGGCAGCGAATTCTGGTCAGGCCTCCGCGAATTCGTTGGATTTATGGCCTCGCAAGGCGTCTTCGCCCCCGAGGAGATCGGCTTTGCCCACATCGTTGACACACCCGAAGAGGCCGTGGACATGGTGCTTCGAAGCATGCCGGCAGACTTCCGCGCGCAGCTGAAGCCATTGGGGGAGGAAGGGTAGGTACGGAGGATTGCATTTGCAGAAATGAGACCAATGTGATTACAGTGCGTTTTCAATCAACTCCTTAGCTATTCCGATGGGCATGCGCCCTTCGGAACTATCTTCCAAAGAAACATAATAACCAGATCCTCATTTTGTGCAGCTTGAATATCAGCTTTGCCCGGCATCCGCTATTAATTGTGTTTCGCAGTTCAATCCCGACAAACGATTAAATCGCTCCGACGGGCATCCGCCCTTCGGAATTATCATTGAAAGTTGCACATACACACGGATTCAATTTGCTGTTGGTCACAGATTCCTTTCAAAAGACAGCAAATTCACAAGAAAAAATAAAATTACCACATTTGTAAACAATGTTAACCATTTCGATTGTTAAGGATGTCGACTTAAATTCGCCCCGTGAAAATCAATACCGACGATCTTTTCGTAAAAAATCTTCATCTTATTAGCAAGGACTACTTCGGCGCCCTGTCGCACATGATGGTGGAGACCGATTTGGACCGCAACTACTACACGCTTCTGCTTATTTGCGAAAGCGGTGACGGACTCACGCAAAAAAAGCTGAGCGAATTTCTCGAAGTCGACAAAGTTACCATGAGCCGCAAAATCGACCACCTTCACGGATTGGGATACGTGGAACGCAGGTCAAATCCCGCTGACCGACGCACCGTCCTGATTGCTCCTTCCGAGAAAGCTTCTCACATTCTTGAAAGTCTGAAACGCGCCTTTTCCCGCGCTGAAAGAGAAGCTTTTCGGGGAATTGAGCCATGTGAGCGCGAAGCCTTTTTGGCAACAGCCCAAAAGGTAAGGTCCAATATCGGCGGTATGCCAAAAAGCCCTGTCAAACTCGAATACAAACAAAAATCATCGAAGCCTTGAAACACATTTTTACCGCATTTCTGCTGTCAGTATTGCTTCTCGCCTCGTGCGGAGGGAGTGATAACAGCGAAGCTGCAGATTCCACTGACGGGGAGAATCCTTCGAAAAGTGCGCTCAAAGTGGCCGCTGTAATTGCCGAGATTACCACCTCCCGGCAGCGTATCCTGACCACGGGAACCGTTTTGGCAGATGAGGAAGTCAATCTGATGAGCGAAATTTCGGGAAGGATCGAATCGATCAATTTTGTGGAGGGTCAAAACGTAAAGCGTGGCGAGGTGCTAGTGAAACTGGTGAACGACGACCTGAAAGCAGAGTATCAAAAAGCCAAGTACGAAATGAAACTTCAGGAAGATCGGGAGAGGCGCCAGCGTAAAC
>JAIVHQ010000224.1 GCA_020200995.1 Flavobacteriales bacterium | reverse complement strand
GTATATTTTGGAACGCCGTCGAGAGACGGCGTTTTTTATTGCCCGCTTCTATTTTCATTATTCATGCCACAAAGAGAATGCTCCCAAATCACAATCGAAAATTCGAGTGATCCCGGGGTGCCGGGGCATCCGTCGAAGATTACATCGGTATGGCGGAAAACGCTCACAGGAAGAAAGGTCATATTTACTGCTAAATTCGATCTTCAATCGGAAAACGTGCCCATTCCGCAAGGGGCAATAATTGGAACTTCACAAATTATTTTTGCGGCGCGGCCCGGGAAAGGTTCGGGATTTTCCTGAATCTTCTGCAGCAATTTTGTTCTATATCACTGTAATTCATTGTTATGTGTATATTTTTCATTGATTCAAATTTGGCTTTGCAGCGCCTGAAAATATCAGTATCAAGATTTTTGATGAATCACTATTTTTGTGCGGGAAACTTTTATACATTTGCAGACCTTTTTAAGGAAGGCAAGGGCATTGTGCCCAAAACGTTCTTTTCACCTGAATTTGTATTATAGATGCCGATGTAGCTCAGCTGGCTAGAGCAGCTGATTTGTAATCAGCAGGTCGTGGGTTCGAGTCCCTCCATCGGCTCTCTGTTTTATATTAAAATGATTAAGATTGGGGAGATACTCAAGCGGTCAACGAGGACAGACTGTAAATCTGTTGCCAACGGCTTCGTAGGTTCGAATCCTGCTCTCCCCACTTTTTTATCATTTTTTGTTTTTAAAGAAGCGGGAGTAGCTCAGTTGGTAGAGCATTAGCCTTCCAAGCTAAATGTCGCGAGTTCGAATCTCGTCTCCCGCTCAACTTTAAGCCGATGTAGCTCAGCGGTAGAGCGCTTCCTTGGTAAGGAAGAGGTCACGGGTTCAATTCCCGTCATTGGCTCAAACACGGCACTATTGCACTTGAAATATACAGAACCCAATAACCACTAAATTTCCATAGCTATGGCTAAAGAAACATTCGATCGCTCCAAGCCGCACCTTAATATAGGTACCATCGGCCACGTTGACCACGGTAAAACTACCCTGACTGCAGCGATTACTACCGTACTTGCGAGTAAAGGATTGTCAGCGCTTGCGAGCTTTGACTCTATCGACAACGCTCCGGAAGAAAAAGAGCGCGGTATTACCATCAATACATCACACGTAGAGTACACCACGGCAAACCGTCACTATGCACACGTTGACTGTCCCGGTCACGCCGACTATGTAAAAAACATGGTAACAGGTGCTGCCCAGATGGACGGCGCTATTCTCGTGGTAGCAGCGACCGACGGCCCCATGCCACAAACACGTGAGCACATCCTTCTCGGACGCCAGGTTGGTGTTCCGCGCATCGTTGTCTTCCTGAACAAGGTGGACCTCGTTGATGATGAAGAACTCCTCGAGCTCGTTGAGATGGAAGTACGTGAGCTTCTTTCATTCTACGACTATGACGGCGACAACACTCCGGTTATCCTCGGTTCGGCACTCGGTGCCCTCGAAGGAAATGAGAAGTGGTCAAAGTCGGTTGAAGAACTGATGGAAGCTGTTGACACCTGGATCGAAATGCCTCCACGCGATGTGGACAAGCCTTTCCTGATGCCGGTAGAGGACGTATTCTCTATCACAGGTCGTGGAACAGTAGCTACAGGCCGTATCGAAACAGGAGTTGTAAACTCGGGTGAAGAAGTTGAAATCATCGGTATGCAAGTGGAGAAACTCAAGTCTGTAGTAACAGGTGTTGAGATGTTCCGCAAGATCCTCAACAGGGGTGAAGCAGGTGACAACGTCGGACTCCTCCTCCGTGGGATTGAGAAGAAAGCGATTCGTCGTGGAATGGTAATTGCCAAGCCGGGATCAATCACTCCTCACACCAAGTTTAAAGGTGAGATCTACGTACTGAAGAAAGAAGAAGGTGGACGTCACACTCCATTTCACAACAAGTACCGCCCACAGTTTTACTTCCGCACCACGGACGTAACAGGTGAGATCAACCTGCCCGAAGGCCGCGAAATGGTAATGCCCGGCGACAACGTTACTATCGAAGTAGAGTTGATCGTACCGGTAGCGATGGACAAAGGTCTTCGCTTCGCAATCCGTGAAGGTGGCCGCACAGTAGGTGCAGGTCAGGTTACCGAGATTGTAAAGTAATTTTAAATAACCTTTGACAGCGAAGGTGGACACCTGTTTAGGGTGTCCACCTTTCCCTGTCAATAAACGGGTGTAGCTCAGTTGGTAGAGCACTGGTCTCCAAAACCAGGTGTCGGGAGTTCGAGCCTCTCCACCCGTGCCAAAAAGAGAAAAAGTGGCAAGTTTAAAAACAACTTTCAAAGAATCATACGATGAGCTGGTGCACAAGGTCACCTGGCCTTCATGGAAGCAACTCCAGAGCAGCAGCATCTTAGTATTGATTGCCTCGGTGATTATTGCACTCATCATATTTTTGATGGATTACCTTTTCGGAGTAAATGTCGCTTCAGGTGACGGTTTCTCGTGGAAGGGAATCCTGGGATACATCTACCAGGCCTTGGGCTGATGACAAATAATACAGAAACTATGACTGAGTCAATCGGTAAAAAATGGTACGTCGTGAGGGCCGTCAGCGGCAAAGAGAAGCGCGCCAAAGAGCTTATTGAGCTTGAAGTGAGCCGTGCCAACTTGCAGGACTTTGTATCGCAGGTCCTCATCCCCACCGAAAAAGTATTTCAAATTCGGAATGGTAAGAAAGTGAGCAAAGAGCGGAACTTCTTCCCCGGGTATGTCATGATAGAAGCGGAACTCGTGGGCGAAGTGCCTCACCTGATTCGCGGCATCAATAATGTAATTGGGTTTCTGGGAGCTGAAAAAGGAGGAGAGCCCGTGCCGCTCAGAAACACTGAAGTAAACCGCATACTCGGTAAGGTGGATGAGCTCGCAGACAGTGAAGAAGAAATTAACATCCCATACGTGGTCGGAGAAAGCGTAAAAGTAATCGACGGTCCGTTCAATAATTTCAACGGTGTAATCGAAGAAGTGAACGAGGAGAAAAAGAAATTAAAAGTAATGGTGAAAATTTTCGGAAGAAAGACACCACTCGAACTCGGCTATATGCAGGTCGAGAAAGAGAATTAATAAGGATTCAACAGCCGACTTTCCGCATGATGCAAACGGCGGAGGGCTTCCAAGTTTTAGGCTGAATCAATATATACTAAACGAAAACTTAAATGGCTAGAGAAGTAAGTGGCATGATTAAGCTGCAAGTGAAAGGCGGAGCTGCCAATCCCTCACCTCCCGTAGGGCCCGCATTGGGCGCGAAAGGGGTGAACATCATGGAGTTCTGCAAGCAGTTTAATGCTCGAACACAAGAACAAGCTGGAAAAGTTTTGCCTGTAGTAATCACCGTGTACGGCGATAAGTCTTTTGACTTTATTGTCAAAACTCCTCCGGCAGCTATACAGCTGAAGGAAGCGGCCAAAATCAAGTCGGGTTCGGCAGAGTCGAACAGGCTGAAAGTAGGTAGCGTTACCTGGGATCAGGTAAAAGCTATCGCGGAAGACAAAATGTCTGACCTGAATGCTTTCACCATAGAATCGGCGATGATGATGGTTGCGGGAACCGCACGTAGTATGGGACTTAATGTAAAGGGCCAAAAGCCCTTTTAACGGTAAAAACTTTTTTATGCAAGTTTCAAAAAAACGAAAAGAAGCGTTGGGAAAATACGACACGGCCAAAGCATATACACTTGAAGAAGCATCGGGAATTGTAAAGGAGATTTCCACTACAAAATTTGATGCTACTGTAGATATTGCTGTGCGCCTCGGAGTAGACCCGAGAAAAGCTAACCAGATGGTAAGGGGCAGTGTCTCTTTGCCACACGGTACCGGTAAAGACGTTCGCGTTCTTGTACTCTGTACCCCCGATAAAGATGCCGAAGCCACTGAGGCCGGAGCTGACTTTGTAGGGTTGGACGAGTACATCGAAAAGATCAAAGGCGGCTGGACCGATGTAGATGTAATCATTACAACACCAAACGTAATGGGTAAGGTAGGAGCCTTGGGCCGAATTCTCGGTCCGCGTGGTTTGATGCCCAACCCCAAAACGGGTACGGTGACAATGGATGTGGCCAAAGCGGTGCAGGATGTGAAAGCCGGTAAAATCGACTTCAAAGTCGACAAGTACGGAATCATTCACGCCACCGTGGGAAAAATATCGTTTGACGCACAAAAAATCAAAGAGAACGCACACGAGGTAATCAGTACCCTCAGGAAGCTGAAACCTTCAGCTGCCAAGGGTATTTACATCAAGAGCATTTCTATGAGCGCAACGATGTCGCCTGGTATCAATGTCGAAACAAAAGCGGCATCAGTTTAACGGACAAACAAGCAAGAAATGACAAAAGCTGAAAAGAATCAACTCATTGAAGACTTGGCCGTGACACTGACCGAAAACGACGTGGTGTATCTGGCCGATACTTCAGAACTCAATGCAGAGGCAACTTCAAACCTTAGAAGAACCTGCTTCACACAAGGAATAAAGCTCAACGTGGTAAAAAATACCCTGTTGATGAAAGCTTTTGAACGTGTGGAAGGCAAAGACTTCTCAGGCTTGTACGATGTGCTCGCCGGACCGACTGCAGTATTGCTTTCGGACACTGGAAATGCACCTGCCAAGCTTATCAAAGAGTTCAGAAAAAAACATCCTAAGCCTTTATTGAAAGGGGCTTATGTTGAAGAAATGTGTTATGTAGGCGACGATCAACTGCAAACCCTTGTAGACATCAAGTCGCGCGAAGAGCTCATCGGCGAAGTGGTCGCCTTGCTCCAATCTCCAATCCAAAACGTGGTAGGTGCATTGAAGTCAGGAGGCAACACCGTTGCAGGACTCGTAAAAACACTTTCCGAACGATAATTTTTCAAAACAAACAACAGACCAACAAACTTAAAATCAAATAAAATGGCAGACGTTAAAACACTAGGCGACCAACTCGTTGGCCTAACGGTAAAAGAAGTAAACGAATTGGCAACCTACCTGAAAGAAGAGCACGGAATCGAGCCCGCAGCAGCAGCTGTAGCAGTGGCAGGTCCCGGAGCAGGTGCCGGCGACGGTGCTGAAGAAGAAGCTCAGTCTTCTTTCGACGTAATTCTGACAGCGGCGGGTGGATCTAAGCTCGGCGTGGTTAAACTTGTGAAGGAACTGACCGGACTTGGCCTCAAAGAAGCTAAAGCTGTGGTTGACAGTGCTCCCGCTCCCGTAAAAGAGGGCGTTTCCAAAGAGGAAGCTGAGTCGCTGAAAGCACAACTCGAAGAAGCCGGTGCAGAAGTTGAACTTAAGTAATATACTTAGCCCTTTGCACATCAACTGTTAAGGTGTAGCTCACCACGTTTCGGCGTGGTGGGCTAAACCTTTTTGCGACATTTTGTATTCTATTGTCATAGCGTTCTATTTAAACCTACAAATCCTTTTGTCTTGGCTACATTAACGAAATCACCCGGCGAGCGCATCAATTTTGCTTCGAGTCGTCACCTTATCGATTACCCCGACTTTCTCGAAGTTCAGTTGAAATCGTTTCAAGAATTTTTTCAACTCGACACCAATCCTGAAGACAGGGAGCATGAAGGGCTTTATAAAGTTTTCAGCGAAAACTTTCCCATCACTGACACCCGTAACCAGTTCGTACTCGAGTTTCTCGACTATTTTATCGACCCACCGCGCTATAGCATTCAGGAATGTGTGGAGCGAGGGTTGACTTACGCCGTTCCACTGAAGGCCAAGCTCAAATTGTACTGTACGGACCCGGAGCACGAAGACTTCGAAACCATCGTGCAGGATGTGTACCTCGGTACAATTCCTTACATGACCCCGCGCGGTTCATTCTGCGTAAACGGCGCCGAAAGGGTAATCGTTTCCCAGCTGCACAGGTCTCCGGGTGTGTTTTTCGGCCAAAGCCGTCACGCCAACGGAACAAAACTTTACTCGGCAAGGGTCATCCCGTTCAAAGGATCGTGGATTGAATTTGCCACAGACATTAACGCGGTGATGTACGCTTACATCGACCGTAAGAAAAAGCTTCCCGTAACCACCCTGCTCAGGGCTATCGGTTTCGAAAGCGATAAAGACATTCTCGAAATCTTCGACCTCGCCGATGAGGTGAAAGTGACCAAGACAGGCGCCAAGAAATTGATCGGCCGTAAATTGGCAGCTCGCGTACTCAAGTCATGGATTGAAGACTTCGTAGATGAAGACACAGGTGAGGTGGTTTCCATCGAGCGTAATGAGGTAATCATTGACAGGGAAACCATTATCGAAGACACCCACATCGAGCAAATTCTCGAATCGGGTGCCAAGACAGTGATTCTCCACAAAGAGAACATCAACGCCGCCGACTTCTCCATCATTTACAATACCCTCCAGAAGGATACTTCCAACTCTGAGAAGGAAGCAGTAGAGCACATCTACCGCCAACTGCGTAATGCTGAGCCACCTGATTTGGATACCGCCCGCGGTGTGATAGACAAGCTCTTCTTCTCCGAAACCAGGTACGACCTCGGCGAAGTGGGACGTTTCCGAATCAATAAGAAACTCGGTGTTGACACTGGTTTCGAAGAGCGCACCCTGACGCGTGAAGACATCATCAAGATCATCAAGTACCTCATCGACCTGGTAAACTCCAATACTGACGTGGATGACATTGATCACTTGAGCAACCGTCGTGTGCGCACCGTGGGAGAGCAGCTCCACAACCAATTTGGTGTGGGTCTTGCCCGTATGGCGCGTACCATTCGCGAGCGAATGAATGTGCGGGATAACGAAGTATTTACCCCGACCGACCTGATCAATGCCAAGACCCTGTCTTCGGTGATCAACTCTTTCTTTGGTACCAATCAGCTTTCGCAGTTCATGGACCAAACCAATCCCCTCGCTGAGGTAACTCACAAGCGAAGGATGTCGGCACTCGGACCGGGAGGTCTCTCCCGAGAGCGAGCAGGCTTTGAAGTTCGTGACGTTCACTACACACACTACGGCCGTCTCTGCACCATTGAGACTCCTGAAGGACCAAACATCGGTTTGATCTCTTCACTTTGCGTATTCGCAAAAATCAACAGACTCGGATTTATCGAGACCCCTTACCGCAACGTGAAAGACGGAAAGGTGAACCTGAAAGAGGAGCCCATTTTCCTCAGCGCTGAGGAAGAGGATCAGAAAATGATTGCCCAGGCCAATGCCCAGGTGAGTGCCAAAGGTGATTTTGAATCTGAAACAGTTAAAGCCCGAAAAGAAGGAGACTTTCCGGTGGTGGGCCCCGATAAGATCGACCTGATCGATGTGGCACCCAACCAGATTGCCTCTATCGCGGCATCGTTGATTCCATTCCTGGAACACGATGATGCCAACCGCGCATTGATGGGATCAAACATGATGCGCCAGGCTGTGCCGCTGCTTCGACCCGAAGCCCCGATTGTGGGCACAGGCCTTGAGCCGCTCGTGGCCCGCGACTCGCGTGTGCTCATCACTGCCGAAGGCGACGGAGTAGTAGAATCAGTCGATGCGAAAACCATCGTGGTGCGCTACACCCGCGACGAGGAAGAAAAGCTCGTGAGTTTCGAAGGTGATTTGAAAGAGTACTCACTCATTAAATTTCAGAAAACCAACCAAGGCACTTCTGCCAACCTTCGCCCCATCGTCCGCAAAGGACAAAAGGTTAAGTTCGGACAGGTGATGAGTGAAGGTTACGCCACCGAGCAAGGTGAGCTGGCCATCGGTAGAAACCTGAAAGTGGCATTTATGCCGTGGAAGGGATACAATTTTGAGGATGCGATCGTAATCTCCGAAGAGGTGGTGCGCGAAGACATCTTCACCTCAATCCACATCGATGAGTATATCCTGGAAGTGCGCGATACGAAGCGTGGACAGGAAGAGCTCACCCCCGATATCCCCAATGTGAGCGAAGATGCCACCAAGGATCTCGACGAGCACGGTATGATCCGTATCGGTGCGGAAATCAAGGAAGGCGACATTTTGATCGGAAAAATCACTCCGAAAGGAGAGACCGACCCATCTCCGGAAGAAAAACTGCTCCGCGCTATCTTTGGCGATAAAGCAGGTGATGTTAAAGATGCTTCGCTGAAGGCGCCCCCTTCATTGAAAGGAGTGGTGATTGACAAGAAGCTGTTTGCTAAAGCGGTGAAGTCTCCGAAGAAAAAGTCAGAAGAAAAAGTAATCGTTGAAGAACTCGATAAGAAGTTTGACCGCGAGACAGCCGAGTTGAAAAATGCTTTGATTGACAAGCTTTCTAAGCTGGTGAGTGGAAAAACCTCTCAGGGTGTCTTCAATAATTTTAAGGAAGAGCTGATCAAAAAAGGTGTGAAATTCACCCAGAAAGCCCTTGCAATTATTGATTACAGTATTGTGAACCCCAGTAGATGGACAACTGATGATGGTATCAACAGTTTGATAAAGCGACTGATTCACAACTACAACATTAAGTACAACGACTACGCAGGTAACTACAAACGCGAAAAGTTCCAAATCACCATCGGCGATGAGCTCCCAAGCGGAATTCTGAAGCTCGCCAAAGTGTATATCGCCAAAAAGCGCAAGCTCAAGGTGGGTGACAAAATGGCCGGCCGCCACGGTAACAAAGGTATTGTGGCCAAGATCGTGCGAAAGGAAGATATGCCTTTCCTCGACGATGGAACGCAAGTAGACATCGTGCTCAACCCGCTGGGTGTACCATCGCGTATGAACCTCGGGCAGATTTATGAAACAGTACTCGGATGGGCCGGGCAAAAGCTCGGATTGAAGTTCGCCACTCCTATTTTTGACGGTGCGACCATCGACCAGATCAATGAGTACACAGACAAAGCTGACGTACCGCGCTACGGTGTCACCAAGCTCCGCGACGGAGGTACGGGTACTTACTTTGACCAGACAGCCACTGTCGGCGTGATTTACATGCTGAAACTGGCCCACATGGTCGACGACAAGATGCACGCCAGGTCTATCGGACCTTACTCCCTTATTACGCAGCAGCCACTCGGTGGTAAGGCGCAATTTGGTGGTCAGCGTTTTGGAGAAATGGAGGTTTGGGCACTCGAAGCATTCGGTGCATCCAACATCCTGCGCGAAGTACTCACCGTGAAATCCGACGACGTGGTAGGCCGTGCAAAAGCTTACGAAGCGATCGTGAAAGGTGAGAATATGCCCGAGCCGGGTATTCCCGAGTCGTTCAACGTATTGTTGAATGAATTGGCAGGTTTGGGATTGAATGTTTCACTCGATTAATCGGGTGGAGTTCTGAGTTAATGCATTTAAAGATAACCAAGGATGGCCTTAAGAAAAGAAAATAGAATCAGCGCGAATTTCAACAGTATCACCATCAGCCTCTCGTCTCCCGAGCAAATTCTGGAGAGAAGCCACGGTGAGGTGTTGAAACCTGAAACCATAAATTATCGGACGTATAAGCCCGAACGAGACGGCTTGTTTTGCGAGCGCATCTTCGGCCCGGTGAAAGATTACGAATGTCACTGCGGCAAGTACAAGCGTATCCGCTACAAGGGTATTGTTTGCGACCGCTGTGGTGTAGAAGTGACTGAAAAGAAAGTTCGCCGTGAAAGGATGGGACACATTTCACTTGTAGTACCCGTTGCTCACATATGGTACTTCAAGTCACTGCCCAACAAAATAGGATACCTGCTCGGGTTGCCTACCAAGAAGCTCGACCAGATCATTTACTACGAGCGCTACGTGGTGATCAATCCGGGGCCGGCCGTTAACATCGAAGGAGACCCCTTGCAGCGCATGGATTTCCTAACGGAAGAGGAATACATCGATATCCTCGAAACCCTTCCCAAGGAAAACCAATACCTCGACGAGGCAGACCCCAACAGGTTCGTTGCTAAAATGGGCGCAGATGCCCTTTACGACCTTCTGAAGTCGACCGACCTCGACGGACTCTCTTACGAATTGCGCCACAAAGCCGATACAGAAACTTCGCAGCAGCGAAAAAATGAGGCCCTGAAGAGACTTCAGGTGGTAGAAGCCCTGCGCGATGCCAACCTCCGCATTGAAAATCGGCCGGAGTGGATGATTGTCAAAGTGGTTCCGGTAATTCCGCCCGAGCTTCGACCATTGGTTCCCCTGGATGGCGGCCGTTTTGCCACAAGCGACCTGAACGACCTTTATCGAAGGGTGATTATTCGAAACAACCGCCTCAAGCGATTGATCGAGATCAAAGCTCCCGAGGTGATTCTGAGAAACGAGAAGCGCATGCTTCAGGAATCTGTTGACTCACTTTTCGACAACTCGCGCAAATCGAGTGCCGTGAAGACCGAGTCGAACCGTCCGCTTAAGTCGCTTTCAGACAGTTTGAAAGGTAAGCAAGGACGATTCCGTCAAAACCTTCTCGGAAAGCGTGTAGACTATTCTGCGCGTTCCGTAATTGTGGTGGGACCTGAGCTGAAACTTCACGAGTGCGGAATTCCCAAAGACATGGCTGCTGAGCTTTACAAGCCGTTCATCATTCGCAAGATGATTGAGCGCGGTATTGTGAAAACAGTGAAGTCTG
The DNA here is from genome assembly GCA_020200995.1 of Flavobacteriales bacterium. Lineage (GTDB taxonomy): Bacteria > Bacteroidota > Bacteroidia > Flavobacteriales_D > Cryomorphaceae > T3Sed10-241. The sequence goes on along the minus strand of JAIVHQ010000224.1, from coordinate 8,597 downwards.
CCAAGAAGATTGTTGATCGCAAAGAAGCAGTGGTATGGGACATCCTGGAGAACGTATTGAAAGGACATCCCGTCCTCCTCAACCGTGCACCGACCCTTCACCGAATGGGTATTCAGGCTTTCCAGCCTAAAATGATTGAAGGAAAAGCCATCCAGTTACACCCCCTCGTTTGTACGGCATTCAACGCCGACTTCGACGGTGACCAAATGGCTGTTCACCTTCCCTTGGGAAACGCTGCGATCCTGGAAGCACAAATGCTCATGATCGCATCGCACAATATTCTGAACCCTGCAAACGGGGCTCCCATCGCGGTGCCTTCGCAGGACATGGTGCTCGGATTGTACTACATCACCAAGGGCAGGAAGAGTGAAAAAGATCACATTGTTAAAGGCGAAGGCGGCACATTTTACAACGCTGAGGAAGTTGAGATCGCTCACAACGAGGGAAAACTCGACCTTCATGCACACATTAAGTACCGATTTACCGATGCTGAAGGCAAGAATTCTATTATAGAAACCACCACTGGCCGCGTTCTTTTTAATAACCACGTGCCTGTTGAGGCCGGATATATCAACCAGGTGCTGACCAAAAAAGCACTCCGGGAAATTATCGGTGATGTGCTCAAAGTGGTTGGTATGGCGCGATGTGCCAAGTTCCTCGACGATATCAAAGGCCTCGGGTTTTACATGGCATTTAAAGGAGGATTGTCATTCAACCTGAATGACGTAATCATTCCGCCCGAGAAAGAAGTATTGGTTGCCAAAGCCACCGAAGAGGTAAAAGCCGTTCTGGACAATTACGGAATGGGTTTGATTACAAACAACGAACGATACAACCAGATTATTGATATCTGGACACATACCAACTCGAAGTTGACCAACATCCTCATGGATCGCTTGAAAAACGATAACCAGGGATTCAACTCGATCTACATGATGTTCGACTGTCAATTCTTGAATACTTTATCTCCACCCACGGCGCCCGAAAAGGTCTTGCCGATACCGCCCTTAAAACAGCGGATGCCGGTTACCTCACAAGGCGACTGGTTGACGTTGCGCAGGACGTGGTTATTCTCGGTGAAGATTGCGGCACACTTCGCGGACTCACGGCTACGGCCCTCAAGAAAAATGAAGAGATCGTCGAGCCGCTGTTTGAGCGCATTCTGGGACGCACCTCCCTCCACGATGTTTTCCATCCCGATACTGATGAACTTATTGTATCGGAAGGAGATGAAATCAGAGAAGATGCTGCTCACGCCATAGAGGATGCAGGCATCGAGGAAGTTGAAATCAGGTCGGTATTGACCTGCGAACTCGAGCGCGGTGTTTGTGCCAAGTGCTACGGACGAAACCTCTCCTCGGGCCGCATGGTTCAAAAAGGCGAAGCTGTCGGCGTAATTGCAGCACAATCCATCGGAGAGCCGGGTACACAACTTACCCTTCGTACATTCCACGTAGGTGGTACTGCATCCAACATTGCCGATGAGTCTGAAATCAAGGCCAAATCTGACGGCGTAATCGAGTTTGAAGAAATTCGCGACGTAGAGCAAGTGACTCCCGATGGTGAGAAGAAAACCATCGTTGTTGGCCGATCAGGTGAAATGAAACTCATCGATAAGAAGACGGGAATTGTGACTGCTACGAGCAACATTCCCTACGGATCAGAACTCTTTATAAAAGATGGACAATCGGTGAAGAAAGGTGATGTAATCTGTAAGTGGGATCCCTACAACGCAGTATTCATCTCTGAAGCCAGCGGTAGCATCAAATTTGAAAACTTCGAAGAAGGGGTAACCTTCCGCGAGGAAGTCGATGAGCAAACGGGTTACCGCGAGAGGGTGATCACCGAGCGCCGCGACAAGAAAAAGAATCCTGCTATTCACATCGTCGATAAGAAGACGAAAGAGATCGCCAAGTCTTACAACCTACCCGTAGGTGCCCACGTGAGTGTGAAGGAAGGGCTGGAAGTGACCATCGGTCATATTATTGCCAAGATTCCACGAATGAGCGGTAAGTCGAGTGACATCACAGGAGGTCTGCCGCGTATTACCGAGCTTTTTGAAGCGCGAAATCCGTCAAACCCCGCTGTTGTGAGCGAAATCGACGGTATTGTTTCTTACGGTAAAATCAAGCGCGGTAACCGCGAGATTATTGTTGAGAGCAAGACGGGAGACGTGAAGAAATACCTTGTCTCTCTATCGAAGCACATCCTGGTTCAGGAGAACGACTTCGTGCGTGCAGGTCAGTCACTTTCTGACGGAGCCATCACGCCGAGCGACATTCTCGCCATTGAAGGACCCACAAAGGTTCAGGAGTACCTCGTGAACGAAGTTCAGGAAGTGTACCGACTTCAGGGTGTGAAGATCAATGACAAGCACTTTGAAATAATTGTGCGACAAATGATGCGTAAGGTAGAGATCGAAGACCAGGGAGATACACGTTTCCTCGAGAAGCAGAGTGTAGAGAAGATGGATTTCATGATCGAAAACGACCGTATCTATGGAATGAAAGTAGTGGTGGAAGCAGGTGAAAGTGCCAACTTGAAGCCCGGTATGATTATCTCGGCGCGTCAGTTGCGAGACGAAAATTCTCAACTGAAGCGAAAGGATCACCAACCCGTGGAAGTGCGAGATGCCATTCCGGCTACTTCGCGTCCGCTGCTTCAGGGTATTACCCGAGCTTCACTGCAGACTAAATCGTTTATCTCGGCGGCATCCTTCCAGGAAACCACTAAGGTGCTCAACGAGGCTGCCGTTAGCGGTAAGCGAGACGACCTGCTGGGATTGAAAGAAATGTTGGATCGAAAGAGGATTATGAAAAAATGCTCACAGAACCAGGTGAAACCAAAGCTGAAGAACTCGAAGTAAAATAAGAACAACAATGGTCGAAAAAGCCTCCCACCTCGGGAGGCTTTTTCGTAAAATACAGAATACAAATGGCAGATAATCAAAACAGCCCTGAAAAGAAAGGGAACCAAATCAACATTGAATTGAATGAAGATGTCGCGGACGGAATTTACTCCAACCTCGCTATCATTACCCACTCAAATGCCGAGTTCGTGGTGGACTTTGTTCGCGTAATGCCCGGAATGCCAAAAGCCCGAGTGAAGTCGCGCATCGTTCTTACTCCTCAACACGCGAAGCGACTGCTCAAAGCACTCGCTGACAATATCAGTAAGTACGAGGCTGTTCACGGTACCGTATCGGATGCCAAAAGCCACGATGGCGGACCATCGTTTCCCATGGGCGGTTTCGGTGGGCCCACTGCACAGGCCTGACAGAGGTTGTTGATTGTGTATCGGTAAAATGCGGTTGTGCCCGTGGGTGCGCTCTGAGGCAGGATTAGATGTCGTATACACTTTTATTAAACAAGGTATAGCCGAAGTTGAAAAGAAAGCTCCACGGACTTTCCAGCTGGCTGCTGTAATAGTTTAGATTTAGGCTGATGGGCCCGAGAGGACTGTTGAAAACAAGTGCACTTGCAGCAATGTATTGCGCATTGCCCGGTACAGAGGAAAACTCCACCAGATTGTTTTCAGCCCTTACAAATGATCGGCGCGGTTGAAAAGCGTAACCCTCCAGGCGGAACTCCAGGTTGGGTTTTATCTCAAAAACAGATCGAAGTCCAAGTGCTGCAAACTCGTGTGCGCGAAACTCTTCGATAAAGAAGGTTCGGCTTTCGGGAATAGGCTCATAGGCAGGTGATGAAATCACTGATGCTGCGTAGTTGGCAAACAATGGTTTGGTGGAATACACCCCTTGTACGTCGAATCCGAGGCTAAAAAAACCGCTGTTAAAAAAGTAATTCTCATACTTGATGCGGAAGTCTATCCACGCATGTGTGGATGTGATCGCCGAGTCCAGAACAGGTCGGGTAGTGCCGTAATCCGTTATTTCCTTGCCGTAAATGCCGCGGGTGGTAATTTGGAGTCTACTGCCTTTGCTGGCGTACAATTTACGATTCAGCGTATTTCTATCATATCCTATGGCAGCGCTTCCCATGGCAAACCGTGTCACATCGGATGTATCTTCTACCGTAAAATTTTCGGTCTGATAGTATCGGTCGATGGTTTCACCATAGCGCAAATCGCCTTTGATGATGGCATTGTTGCCGTATGAAGCCACACCGCTCATGCCACCGAACACTTCATTTTTTACAATAAACGACGGCCTTGATTGCTCGAAAAATGTGGCGAAATTCCGAAAGTAATCCCACCTGTTGAGAATAACATAGGGCTCCATGCTCCAGCGTTTCTTGCCCCCGAAGTCGATTTTAGCCTTGAGCAATGCCGAACCGTAAAAACGGCCAAAATAGCTGTTGGCCATGATGCTGGTAGACGAACGTCCGAAAATATTGTATTTCAGACCTACATAACCCATGTTAATTGGCCTCGAAGAAAAGTTTCCGCCGAAAAAGGCGGTCAAATTGCGCTCTCGTCGCACATTTAACAGTACGCCGAAATTACCGGCTACACTGTCGTAGCGGGCCACAGGGCGTACATGCCGTATTTTATCATCCTGGGCGAGCCGTAAAAACTGACCCCTGAATGCGTCAAATACAAATGAGGTGTCGTCCGGACCAGGCCCCACTGTAGAGCGGAGGTAGTCGCGCTGTTTGTCGTTGAAATCTCCTTCAATATCAATCTTACCGATATTTTTCTCAGGATACTTTTCCCGAAAGGAGTTCCGCTTGTTATCAACGTCCTGCTGATCTACACGTAGGGTGACCATGTCTGCAATTTCATCCATTCTTGATTTGGTAGCCAGGTAGCCTTTTTCGACTTCTGCTTCGATTTCCGAAAAATCGAAAACGCCGATATCTGATGACGGCTCTATGATCAACCCATCGTCACAGTGAATACTGTAATCGCTTTGCGTCATAATCATATTTCTGATTTGAGAGAGCAAATCGTCTTCGTCGGGTGGAGCGTTAACTGAAGCCACGTTGCTGCCGATAATCACATCGGGCAGAAAGTGATCGTACATGACATCCGCAGGAAAATTGTTGTACAAGCCTCCGTCAAACAGCATGGTGCCGTCTACCACCAAAGGTCTGTAATAAAACGGATAGGTGGCTGATGCTCTCAGGGCCACAGGCAGGCTTCCTGTCGAGAAAATGAGTTGCTCCTTGTTCACCACGTCGGAAGCTACACAGCGAAAGGGGACCATCAGGTTGTCGAAATCATAACCCGCTGCGGCAGATGCAGGAGCAAAGACATCCATAAACAAAAATTCCATCAGGTTAGGGGTGACTACGTTGGCAGGAATGGTGTTCTGAATGAAATTTTCGAAATCGAACTTGAAGCGAATGATGGAGGCATCTTCAGGATCTTTGGTGAAATAGTACACATCTTTGTCTTCGAGCTCGCCGCTTACCGCCAGCAGGAACTGGGGCGAGTTTGCGAAGCGTACCATCTCATCCGTGTTGTAACCCGCTGCGTAGAGTCCACCCACCAGCGCACCCATAGAGGTTCCTGTGATGTAGTCGATGGGGATGCCTTCTTCCTCAAGGGCCTTGATAACCCCGATGTGGGCAAGTCCGCTCGCTCCGCCACCGCTCAATACGAGGCCCACGCGCTGCGCCGAAGCGGTAACCGCAGAAAGGCACAAAATTGCCGCGATGGTCGCGCGTATGACGGAAAAAATCATTTCTGCGAATCTAAAGGAATTCCTCGAAAGCCGGAGAGGAGCCGGGCGATATTATGATGAACGGTAACTTCTCCTTGAAGTTGCCATTTTAAAGCCTTTTCCATGAATGGGAATAAGCAGTCTGCTAACTTGCTCCTGCCAGAAACTGCTTTGTCATTGAAAGCAGATAGGGGCCACACTTCACAGGCCGCGAGCCATACCAGGAGAAGGCTTCACCATCTATGAGCAGGGCAGCTTTTCGGCAAAAATCCTTGAGTGCATCGGCGTGCTCTTGCTTGAAGGGATAAGGTTCAGACGAAAGCAGGATGTAGTCGGGATTCAGTGCCTCGATTTCTTCTTTGGTAATCCGCGGATATCGGAGACCCGCCTCTCCGCGACTTTGTAATGCATTCTCCAGCCCCGTCTCGGCCATCATTTCTGAAATGAAGGTATCCGTTCCCGCAGCCATGTACGGGTCTTTCCAGATGAGGTAAAGGGCTGTCGGCTTTGCTTTATTGTTGAACAGGGCGGCCCGCTTTTTATGATCAGCAGACAGCTGTTTTACCCAGTCGGATGCTTTCTCTGCTGTGCCCAGAATGATTCCCAGTTTTTCGATCATATCCTTCGCCGAGGCCAGGTCGGTAACATCGCTCACCCAAACCGGAAACCTCTCGGATAGTTCTAAAATCCGGCCTTTTGGATTTTCCTCTTTGTTGGCCACAATGAGGTCGGGTTTCAGGTCGGCAATCTTACCTGTTTTGAAGTTTTTCGTGCCGCCCACGCGCTCACAACTGCGAAAGATGTGATCGGGATGCACACAAAACGAGGTGATTCCTACCAGTGCATCTTCTTTTCCGAGGTCGCAAATCAACTCCGTCTGAGAGGGCACGAGCGATACAATGCGCGAAGGTCTTTCGACGATCTCAGTATTTCTCCCTGTTTGATCGACGTAGACAGGCATTACGACATCGCTGCAATCAAATCCTGCCTGGTGATGATGTGATAGTGCTCCCCGTCAATATTCACAATAACTGCGGGCGTGTTTTTGTCGACCAATCGAATCACCTGCTTCAAATCTTCATCGCTTTCCACAACGGGAAAGGGTGCTCCCATGATGTCCTTCACTTTCATCCCTGCTGTGGGTTTGCCGTTGCACATGGTATTGAAAATTGAGCGCTCATCTATCGAACCTATAAAACTGCCGTCGCGGATCACAGGAATCTGTGAAATGTCAAATTTCTTCAGCTTTTCGATAGCGTTTGCCAGGAGCTCTTCTGCACCGATGGTCACCAGAGGGGTGCCGTTGTGCCGATTTACCAGGTCGAGGGCCGTTTTGTTGCGGTCGTTCAAAAAGCCGCGGTCCCTCATCCAATCGTCGTTATACACCTTGCCCACATAGCGTGATCCATGGTCGTGAAAGAGAACCACCACCACATCATCTTCGGTGAGTTCATGCTTCATTTGCTCCAACACCGCGTATGCCGATCCGCACGAATACCCCAAAAAGAGACCTTCTTTTCGGGCCAGTTCGCGGGCGTATACCGCGCCGTCTTTATCGGTGACTTTTTCAAAATGATCGATCACATCGAAGTCTACATTTTTCGGCAGGATATCTTCACCGATGCCTTCAGTGATGTAGGAGTAAATTTCGTTTTCGTCAAAAATGCCGGTCTCGTGGTATTTTTTGAATACCGAACCGTAGCTGTCTGCTCCCCAAATTTTGATGTCGGGGTTTTTCTCTTTCAGGTATTGGCCCACGCCACTGATGGTGCCGCCCGTGCCCACGCCCGTTACAAAATGGGTGATTTTACCATCGGTTTGTTCCCAGATTTCGGGGCCCGTGGCCATGTAGTGCGCCTTGCGATTGCTGAGGTTGTCGTACTGGTAAGGGTAGAAGGAGTTGGGGATTTCTTTATTGAGACGCGATGCCACAGAATAGTAAGAGTCCGGATGGTCGGGAGCTACATTCGTAGGGCACACGTGCACTTCCGCACCCATGGCCCTGAGGATGTCCATTTTCTCCTTGCTCTGCTTGTCGCTCAGGGTGCATATCAATTTGTACCCCTTTACGATACAGGCGAGGGCCAGGCCCATTCCCGTATTTCCGGAAGTGCATTCAATTACCGTTCCGCCCGGCTTGAGTTTGCCTTCTTTCTCGGCGTCTTCGATCATCTGAAGGGCCATTCGGTCTTTGGTGCTGTGTCCGGGATTGAAGTATTCCACTTTGGCAAACACCTGTGCCGGGATGTGCTTGCAGATTTTATTCATCCTTATCAGCGGAGTGTCGCCGATGGTTTCAAGAATGCTGTTGTACGCTTTGCGAAAAGCCATAAAATTAAATTTTTACAAAGGTACCAAACTGCGCGGGATAGACCACCCACTTTGGATACGGAATACTGCGAAGCACACCCTCTTTTTTCCCGGAAAGGGACGCCCTTAATTAAACCTAATAGCCTTGGCCGGCTTCACATTATTCACTGCAAGTGCAGGGAGGAGGAGCATGGCCAGGCAGATGGCCAATGTGCACACATTCAGGAGTATGATGTTTGTAGGGTCGATCATCACCGGCACTTCCGAGACATAGTAATGCTGCGGATCGAGCTTAATGAATCCAAATGTCGACTGCAGCCACGAAATCCCGATCCCGAAAATATTGCCAATGATCAGCCCCACACCGATGATGTAGGCCGCCTGGTTCAGAAAAATTCTTTGAACGAGCCAGGATGTTGCACCCATGGCCTTGAGAATACCGATCATTTGAGTGCGCTCCATGATGAGAATCAGCAAGGCAGAAGTCATATTGATCACCGAAATGATGATCATCAGCGAAATGATGACAAGGGTGTTGATGTCGAGCATTTCGAGCCAGTTGAAAATCTCGGGCGAGCGCTGCGTGATGGTGGTGGTGCGCAGGTCGTAGTTCAAGTGCTCATAGATAAAGCGGTCCATAAATTCGAGATCGGCGTAGGAC
>JAIVHQ010000223.1 GCA_020200995.1 Flavobacteriales bacterium | reverse complement strand
AACGCACTGAGTCGCAAAACTGCACACAGAACTTCAATGCTTTCCAATATGGCCTGTTCGCTGATCGAACACAAACGCATCACTACTACAGTTGCTAAAGCCAAGGAGCTTCGCTCTTTTGTGTAACCTTTGATCACCAAGTCGAAGACCGATTCAACCCACTCCCGGCGAATAGTATTTAGCCGATTGAAACAAAAAGACGCTGTGAGTTCACTCTTTCGCGATGTAGCTCCCAAGGTTGCCGAACGTGAAGGTGGTTACACACGCATTATTCGACTCGGAACCCGACAGGGCGACGCTGCTGAGATGTGTATGATGGAATTGGTAGATTTCAATGAGCTCTTGCTCGCGGATTCTAAGACCAAGACGCGTCGCAGCCGCCGAGGTGGTAAGAAGAAGTCATCTGATACGACTTCTGTTACCGAAGCTAAATCCGCAGACGCTGCTGCAACTGCAGCTGAGGCCAAAGCTGAGACAGCAACGCCCGAGGCAGCAGCTTCTGCTGAGACTGCTGAAGCTCCCGAGACTAAAGAGGCTCCTGAAGCAAAAGATGCTCCCAAGGCTTCAAAGGATACGGAAGCAAAAGAAGCATCGGCTGAGGAGAAGAAGCCAAAGGCTGAAACTTCAGAAGATGCTCCCGAGGCTTCAAAGGATGATAAAAATGACTCAGAAGATGCAGATAAGAAGGACAAAGCATAACTTGTTCAAAAATCTCTCAAAACTCAGGGACGATGCCGTTGGCATTGTCCCTTTTTTTTAATCTTTTTGTACCATGCAATCAAAACAAAATTCTGCCCGCCCCGCCGTTCTTCTCCTCGATGACGGCACTGTTTTTTACGGAAAATCTGCCGGAGCCATCGGCACAACTACAGGCGAAATTGCCTTCAATACCGGCATGACCGGATATCAGGAGATTTTTACTGACCCTTCATATTTCGGTCAAATGCTCGTGATGGCTGCTGCTCACATCGGTAATTATGGTGTTCATCCCGACGAGATCGAATCTGAATCTGTGAAAATATCAGGGATGATTTGTAAAAAGTTTTCTGATACCTACAGCAGACCGGGCGCAGAGACCTCTTTGCAGGAATACTTTGAGAGAGATGGAGTGGTCGCGATATGCGATGTGGATACCCGTGCACTGATCCGCCACATCAGGCACAAGGGGGCTATGAACGCCATCATCTCTTCCGAAACAACAGATGTGGAGTCGTTAAAGTCAAAGCTCAAAGAAGCCCCCTCTATGGAGGGATTGGAGCTGTCGTCAAAGGTAACTTGTAAGGAAGCCTACGAAATGGGCGATTCAACTGCCGACTTCCGCGTGGCTGTGCTCGATCTCGGGGTGAAAAAGAACATACTTCGTTGTCTGCTGGAGCGCAACTGCTCTTTGAAGGTGTTTCCCATGAACACAACATTTGCGGAAATGGAGGCTTGGAATCCCGATGGCTACATGCTCTCCAATGGCCCCGGCGATCCAAAAGCCATGACAAACACAGTGGCCTTGGTGAAGGAGATTATTGACTCGGATAAACCTGTCTTTGGAATATGTCTTGGCCATCAGGTCATTTCTCTGGCGAAGGGGCTCACCACCGAGAAGATGTTTAATGGCCACCGCGGCATCAACCACCCTGTAAAGAACATCGAAACGGGAAAAGGTGAAATCACTTCTCAGAACCACGGTTTTCAAGTGACAAAAGAATCTGCTGAAGCCCACCCCGAGGTCGAGATCACTCACTTGCACGTCAACGACGGAAGCCTTGCGGGGATTCGCCTGCTGAATCGGCCTGTATTCTGTGTGCAGTACCACCCTGAATCTTCTCCGGGACCGCACGATTCTCGCTACCTTTTCGATCAGTTTATTTCGGCGCTAAGCACTGCCGGTAGCCCAGTGGAGGCTTGAATTAAGTCTGAATTCGACGTCTGATTTTTTCAATACCGTCTGCGGCAGCGGATTGTTGCTTGGCGATTTAAATTTGGTTTTGTGTTGTCCTTTTGCTACCACGCCACGGTGACCATGGACAATTTCTTATTCACGACCCTTGTCGTGCAGGCCGACTCAGCCAAACTGACCGTTTCTGAAGAAGTCTACAGTCTTCGGATGGTTTCACTTCTGCACTTTTCTTGAAAAAAAATTGCCGCTTCAAAATCTGAATGCGAATACGGCGCGTACGTCTGTCTAAATAGACAATAGTGACACGCCAATTCATCATTTACATGGCTTTTGCCATGTCTTCTACCATTGCTTTGATCGCTTTTGGGAGATGGACTCACGCCCGTCCTACCAAGCATCACGCCAACTGGCAATTGTGCAGACTGGATATGTTGCAGCCGCTCGATGCAGGTGAGGTGCGTTCGGCGCAGCAATTGCTGAAAAATAATCAGACGTAAGTCACGTCTACTTCAGCACGTCATCAAACGCATGGGTCATAGGGCTGACACATTCAGGGCCGTAAACCCGGGAATCTTTGACCAAGATTATAGCATTATTTAAATCAGAATTCGATATTGAGGCCAGCATTTATGAGACCGAAGAGGCCAACATGACTTCGGCATGACCAATCACAGGCCCGAAGGGAGTTATTCCCAAGATCAAAAATTTTTTCGAATCAATTTTCTAAACCATAATTACACAATTCTATGAAAGCTCTGTTCAAGCTGTTTTTCGCAATGATAATTGGTATCGCTCTGCTCGCATCTTGCGGCAGCGACAACGATACAGGAACCACCACCACACCACCTGCAGATGAAATGACCCTGTATAAAAAGCTTGGAGGAGCACCCAGGATGATGACCCGGCCAATCAAGGTGCAATGATTGAATAAGGCAGACTTGGCCTACGCTCTGTAGTGGACAGTACCATTTTTGTAATTGCAGGTGACGACAGGTTGACTCCATATTTTAAAGTCCTGCTAACCGAGGTAGGTGCGGGTGACCTAACAGGTTTTGCTGCGCTGAGTATGAGTCTCACTGATTTTTTTGCGTTAGCGATAGGCCCTGAAAATTTCACCTATGATGGACTCAACATGGTAGATGCCCACGATCCCAACATTAATTCGCGCATGGCGCTCTCAGCCGGCGATGAGGCTTTCGATGCCTTTGTTGAGGATGTGGTGGATGGAGCCATTTAAAATCAGGTACCCAAAGAGATTATACTGGAACTGGATGCACTCCTGGAAACATTGAGAGGGGCAGTAGTGCAGGCCTAAGGGCGGGCATCAAAATATTTTCTGCTGCGCAGATTTAATGGTGGTTGTTTTGGGTTTTAAAGCGCATCATATGCGGGTGACTTGTCATCCGCATTTTTTTTGGTCTGAACAGATAAATGCAAGCTGTTTGAGTGATTACAGAATTGCACTATTGTTAAGTAGAATTGAATGCAGCCTGGTTCTTGTCTTGGTCTTCACTACCTCGATTACGGAGGATATTTTTTAGGGTATTTGATAATTGGAAAGCTAAAACTGTATTTTTGGTAGGGTAAGCTGGTTTAATGTTGTACCATCAATAGTTTACTGTTTGTAATTCAAAATTCATTGTACTCCTATGAAGCCCACCAACGATCTTTTTGACCTTATCAAATCACTTACCAAGAGCGAAAAGCGGTTTTTTAAGCTTTCTTCTTCATTGCAGCAAGGAGAGAAGAATTATTTGAAAATATTCGATGCTATTGATTTACAAGATCAGTACAATGAGGAAGAAGTGAAGCAGGAATTTGAGGGAGAAAAGTTTATAAAGCATTTGCCTTCTGAGAAGAACCATCTGTATAAACTAATTTTAAAGAGTTTACGTGCCTATCATTCGGATAATTCGGTGAGCAGTATTCTTAAGCAGGAACTCAAAAACATAGAGATTCTGTATAAAAAGGCCTTGTACAAGGAGTGCAATAAGTTTTTGGCGAGGGCCAAAAAGATGGCCGTGGATTACGAGAAGTTCTATTACCTTTTTGAATTGTTGAGCTGGGAGAAAATATTGCTGGAAGAGGCATACGAATCAGGTGAGTTTAGCAAAGATATTGACGCTCTCATCAAGGAAGAGCAGCAGGTGATTGAGAAGCTGAGGAATCTGGCTGCCTATCATGTCTTGTATTCTAAGATCAACTACGTGTTCAGGAGCGGGGGTTATGTGCGAAATGAGACAGACAGATCGCTTGTCGAGGAGATTTCGCACCACCCTTTGATTATCGGGCGCAATACGGCCCTGAGCTACCGTGCGGCAACAATCTGCTTTTATATTCAGGGCTTCTGTGCCACTGCCAATGTAGATAAGGCCACGGCGATGACCAAGTTTTTGCGTGTCCGAGAGATTTTGGATAACAATCCCATGATCCGAAAAGATTTGCCGCAACGCTACATGAGGACCCTGAGCAATATTCTGATCTTACAGGTTGATCTGGGCCACCTCGACGAAGCGCGAAATACAATCAGTGTGATGCGCGAAATGTCGGCATCCACTCCTTTTGATACCGATGATATTGCCGCGCTTACATTTCGATCAACTTACCTCGGTGAAATTAGAATTTGTGAACGCACGGGTGACTATAAAAGAGCACTCGCCATCGCTGACCAAGTGATTTCTGCCTTGGATGACACCAATTCGAGGATGAACAAGGAGCATGAGCTGCACTTTCTGAACAGCGTTGCGTCGGTATATTTCGGAGCGGGCAAATACAAGGAATCCTTGCAATGGCTCAACCGTGTGCTCAATGACAATGAAACCAACTTGCGCCAGGATATTTACAGCTTCGCCAGGTTGTTTAATCTGGTTGTGCACTACGAGCTTGGAAATCATGATCTTCTCGAATACATTATCAAGTCCACTTTCAGGTACCTGAGCAAGCGGCAACGCGATCATCATTTGGAAGTGACCATTCTCAATTTCATGAGGCGTTTGGCTCGGAATAAAAAGAAGAAAAGAGAAGTTTTCTTGTTTGAAGAGTTCGCTCGGGAACTAAATAAGTGCCTCGAAGTGGAAACAGACCGAACCATTCTCTCCCATTTTAACTATCCCGCATGGATTCAGTCCAAACTCAACGGGGTGTCTTTCGCTGAAGAAATCCGAAATCAGCACCGTGAAACGGCGAATGTTTAAAAAGGAAAACCCCGCACCTGAAGCGCGGGGTTTTAAATTTAAATGAACCTTGGATCTTTAAATTTGCTTGTTTTCAAGCACGATGAATTCTGTTCTGCGATTTACCTGGTGCTCTTCTTCACTGCATTCAACCCCGGTACGGCAGTGATTTACAGGCTGAGCCTTTCCAAATCCCTTCGACTTTAGTCGGTTTTTTGAAACGTCTTTCGAAATAAGATAATTCACGACTGACTGGGCCCTGCGATTTGATAAGCCCACATTGTAGGCCTGGCTGCCTCTGGAATCACAGTGTGACTGAATTTCAATTGATATTTTTGGATTGTCTTGCAAGAGCCTCACCAATTTGTCCAAGGTGGGTTTGGCATCTGCCCTGATATCGGAGCTATCATAGTCGTAAAACACTTCGCCAACATCGTAGGTCTTTTTGGCTGTTTCCGAACCGTCGTCAGGTGTGCCGCTTCCGGTTCCGCTTTTGCTCTCCACGATTTCGTCTATTTCAAAATTGAAGTCTATGGTTTTTTCCAGAGACTCATTTCCGGTTTCGAATTCTTCGGTGAGATTGAAATATCCCTCCTTTTCACCTTTTACGGTGTACTTGCTGTTCGGTAGTAGATTGAATTTGAATTTTCCGTCTTTACCCGTAGTGACGCGGGCGGAGTCGCCGTCTGTTTCATTGATCAGTGTAATTTGAACACCTTCAATGGCAGCTTTATCAGATTTAAGCGCCGCGATACCTTCAAGAATAAATATCGGAGACATTTGTACGAAACTGTAAATCATGTCTTCGCCCGATCGGTTAGAGGACACGAAACCTGTGGTATCTCCTTTGTCGAAAAGGATGGAAAAATCGTCCTGACTTGTGTTAAGCGGATAAGCGAGGTTTACCGGTTTTGTCCAGATACCACCTTTAGATTCTGATACAAATACGTCCAGACCTCCCAGTGTTTCGTGACCCTCGCTCGAGAAATACAACCTGCCGTCTCTCGCCAGTGATGGGAATACTTCATTGCCCGGTGTATTGATCGTGTTACCTAAATTGAGGGGTTCAGACCATTTTTCACCATCGTAGGTTGATTTGTACAGGTCAGAGCCTCCGTAGCCACCAGGCATATTGCTGGAAAAGTAAAGCGTCTTGCCGTCTTCTGAAAGTGCGGGATGCCCTACACTGTAGTTCGGATCGTTGAATGACAATTCTTTTGGCTCACTCCATTTACCTTCCTTCTTTTCGCTCGAATAGAGGTAGAATTGGTTCTCTCGCTTTTCGTTGATCAATTGCTTTTTTGCATTTCGCATGGCACTCCTGGTGTAGACTACCATGTCTTGCTCTTTATTGAAGGAGGCGGGTCCATCGTGAAAACGACCGTTCAGTGTCTCGTCAAAGGTTGTGGGAACATCCCAAAAGCCATTCGCGTCTTTTTCCACGTAGTACAGATCCAGGTATGAGTAGCCGGTCCAGGGGTTGGTTGAAGCCGCACCGGTAATTTCTGTTTCTGCGGCAAACACGATACCCTTTCCATAATGACTCGGGCCGAACATGGATACTACAAAGTCGAGTGGCACAGGTGTGAGTTTGTAAGCCGAGGTGTCTTCTTTCAGCTCTTCCACATTTTGTGTGGAAGCGTACAGGTCATTGGCCAGTCGATCGTCGGGATTGGTCTTTATGTATTCTGCGAGAACCATACCTGCCTGATCGTACTTGTTGTTTTTCATCAGTGTTTGTGCGTACCGCACATTCTCTTGTCCTGACAATCCTTGCGCCTCTTTTACTTCGCTGTAGTACATTTCGGCTTCCTCAGAGTTGTTGAGGTTGCGGTGTGAATCTGCCAGTTTGAGCTTTAGCTCGTTGTTGTCGGGCTGTTTTTTCAAGGCCTTTTCGTAGTTGTCGACGGCTTTGGTGTAGCTCAGATTGTCATACATTTTGTCACCTGTCTTGATGCGCCCATTGGCACAGCTTGACAATATGCCGATGAACAGCAAAATGACGATAGTTTGGGGGGAGGTCATTCGTTTCATGATGAAGCTTTGATTAGAAGTAACGGGGAGATTTGGTTTTTACGGGATCTTTTCCAAATTTATAGCTGAGCATCACTTCATGTGAGCCACCGCTATAGCTGCTAATTTCAGTTGTGGTAAGGTCATATGCATATCCGATTCGGAAGTCTGTCAGTATATTGTATTCCAGCAATGCGATTACTGCGTCTCCTGTACGGTAGGATACACCCACCCAAAACGTATCTTTGATCAATAGGTTACAATTCAAATCAGCTTGCAAGGGCACATTGTTTAAGTACCTTATTAAGAAAGAAGGCTTTACTTTCAGGTTTTTCCCGGCGTCAAATACATAACCTGCCGTGAGGTAAGTGTGAGGCTGAAAATATCGATCACTCATTTCATTGATGTTGAACCGCACGTTGTTGTCTGCCGCAAAAATTGTCGGCACGCTAAGCCCTGCATAAAATCTTTCGGCGTAAAGGTATACACCTGCGCCAAATTTCGGAACAAACTGGTTTCCGAGATTTTGACTGAAGACGGGGTCACCTGCATCGAATACATTCGTTTCGCTCAGGCTGGCAGTGTAATCTGCAAATCCCGCGCGCAATCCAAAGCTCAGCTTCGTTTTCCCTTGCGGATCCAAAAACAGGTGGTAACTCCAATTCGCAAAGACTTCTGTTTGTCGGGTGTCTCCGATACGGTCGTTGATCACCGTCAGGCCCAATCCCATTTGCTCGTTTGAGATGGGTCCTTCAATACCAAAAGTCTGTGTGCTCGGAGCACCGTCGAGCCCTGTCCATTGGGTGCGGTGCAGGGCGGTGGCTTCGGCAAACTTGTGCGAGCCCGCATAGGCAGGATTGATAAACAGCCCGTTAAACATGTACTGGCTGATGAGCATTTCCTGCTGGCCTTGCGCTTGCGCGGCCCAAATTAATGCTGCTGCAATGAATAGCGATTTTTTCATGTGAGTGCGCATCTTTTTATCTTCTTAATTCGAGGTAGCCGCGTAAAGCGTCTCGGTCACTGATTTCAAGTATCACGAAGTAGGTGCCTTCCGGCAAATTTTCTCCGCTGTTGTTGGTACCCATCCAGGGAGTGTTGTTGCTATAATTGTCTTCCTCGTAGAGCATGTTGCCCCACCTGTTGAATATCATCATCTTATTGTTCGGGAAGTCTTCTAGTCCCCGCACTGTTAAGCCGTCGTTAAAGCCGTCTCCGTTCGGGGATATTCCGTTGGGAAGTTCCAGTGGTACGGGCTGTGTGAGGACGGTGGAGGCGGTATCCGTGCAGCCATTAGCATCGGTCACGATCAGCTCATAAGTGCCGGCCTGTAATCCACTTTGTTCTCCGGCGCCTGTTGATGAGAAACCATCGGGTCCTGTCCAGCTTAAATTATATGGAGTCGTTCCACCTTCCACGTTTGGATTGTTGATCACCCCGTCCACACCACCAAATGAGGTGATGTTGAAGCCATTGTTGTACAACGGGCTCACGAGTTCATCTATCAGAAGTGAATCGGGCTCACCGACCATTAACGTGTCTTCTATAATACATCCGTTCACGTCCAGCGCTGTGTAACTGTACATGCCGGCTTCCAAGCCGAAAATCTCTTCTCCGGTAGCGGTGAACCCACCAGGTCCTTCCCAAGAGTACATTACCGGAGCTTCGCCCCCTGTGAGCTCAAGTGCGATAGAGCCATCGTTGTCACCTGCGCAACCGGGCTCGGTGATGCTGACATCAAAAGCGAGCTCATTCACAGCCTCCACTTCAAATTCTGCTTCAACTTCACACCCGTTGCTATCAGTCACATTCACGGAATATGTGCCTGCTCCGAGATTGGAAATGTTTTGTGTGGTAGCACCTGTACTCCATAGGAATTCGTAACCGGGTGTTCCGCCCGTTACTGCAATCACAATGATTCCCGATTCTGACTCGCAAGCTGCAGAAGATATTTCCGAAGTGATAATGATTTCGGGAGCATTTTCGAGCTCCACTTCACCTTCCGAGCTACATCCGTTTACATCAGTGACCTCATAAGTGTAGACTCCTGCGGCCAAGTCGGCAATGAAAAAGTCTGTAGAGCTGAAAAGATCGGGTCCTGTCCAGGCAATTTGATACGGAGATGACCCGCCTTCCACTGTGATTTGTATGCCGCCTGTCGCAGCGTCAAAACATTCGATTTCAGTGACAGATTCTATATTTGTTACCAAAGGAAGTTCGGGACCGGTCAAAGTCATATTAATCGTAAATGTACAACCGTTGGCATCTTCAATGATGAGTGTATACTCGCCGGGCGCGAGGTCGTTGATGTTTTGGGTTTCGGCTGTAAAGTCATTCGGGCCAAACCAGTTGTAAACGTAGGGGGCTGTTCCCCCTGTTGCCGTTCCCTCTATGCTTCCGTCATCTTCACCTGCACAGCTGATGTTGTCGCCTGAAGGATATTCAAAGGCAACGGCATTTCCCGAAAGGGGTGAATCAGGTTGGGCAAGCGTGATGCTTTCCTCAGCCGAACAACCCGTGGGGTCTTCTACGGTAAGTGTGTAGGTGCCGGGAGCCAGATTTGTCAATCCCGCTGCACCTGATGTAAATCCATCGGGACCGGTCCAGCTGAAGTCAAAACCTCCTTCAACCCCTCCCGATACGTCGGCATTGATCACACCATTGTCGAATCCGAAACAGCTGATTTCAGTGCCGCCGCCAAATACAGGGCTACTTAGGTTGATTTCAATTTCTGCGGGGGCATTGATTTGAACATTGATGACCTGCTCACACCCGTTCACATCCGTAACTGACAGAACGTAAGAACCGGGGCAGAGGTCATCTAAATCAAATGCATTCGACTCGAAATTATCAGGACCCGTCCACGTCAATTCAAACGGGCCTTCACCTGTGGTGATAGATACCGTCAGTGATGCGTCACAAGCATCTCCGCAGCTTGCGTTGAATCCATTGGCAAACTCGAATACATCTACATTAACTTCGGCGCTTTCAGCTTCAATAAGTTCGATGCAGGCCTCTTGAGTACATCCGTTTTCATCGGTTACAGTCAGACAGTATTCACCTGCGAAGAGGTTTTGAATATTTGGTGATGGAGAGAAGAAACCGGCAGGTCCGCTCCAGCTGTATGTGTAGCCGGGTGTTCCGCCGGAGATAACCGAGCTGATTGCCCCGGTGTTTTCACCCTCGCAAGAGATGTTGAATCCGTTGACTTCATCGGCTGTGAGGTCGATTGAGATGGGGGTGGGCTCAGTGATTTCTACACAGTCGGAAAAAGTACATCCGTTGATATCGGAAATCTCAGCGCAGTACTGACCTGCGCCAAGTCCCGAAATAACACTTCCCATGGCCGTGAAACCGTCAGGTCCGGTCCAGCTGATTGTGTAAGCAGGAACTCCGCCTCCGCCGATGGCGGTGATACTTCCGCCGGAGTTTTCGTTACAATCCAAGTCGGTTGCTTCAAAGTCAAGCGTGAGCATCTCCGGCTCTGTGAGCGTTATACAGGATGATCCTGAACAGCCCGACTCATCGGTAACTTCGAGACAATAGATTCCTGCCATAAGGCCGGTCAAAGGGGCGGGTTGGTCGCTTATGAAGTTGCCGCCGCCGTCCGTCCATAAGTAGTCGAGGTTACCGTCATCGCCGGTGATGATGGCATTCACGGTTCCTGTTGCGCCTCCATTGCACGTGATGTTAACTCCACCCGGGAAAATCGGCGATTCGAGTGTCACAAAAATATTGGGTGGAAAGGTGATATTCACAGGAAGGGTTACTTCGCAACCGTTGGCATCCGATACGAGTACAGTGTAGCTTCCCTCGCCAAGCATCACGGTTGCGGTATTTTGGCCGCTGCTCCAGTTGTAGCTGTAAGGTGGCGTTCCGCCCGATACATTCAGTGTGACTTCGGCATCGGCGCTGTCTCCGCAGAGGGGGGCATCAATGTCGGCAACCACTTGAAGCTCGTCGGGAGTTTCGATCAAAAAGCACTGCTCATTCTCGCAACTGTTGGCATCTGTCACCGTTAGGCAATAATTGCCGGCACCCAGGTCAGTGATGTTGGGTGTGGTTGCTGAAAACCCGTCGGGACCTGTCCATGCATAGGCATAAGGTGCAGTACCTCCGGATACGGTACTCAGTACAAATCCGTCTTCCGCGTCGGCGCAGCTCACACCGAGGCCACCTTCAAATGAAGAACCCGTCAGTGAAAGGTTGAGAACTTGTGGCGCTGTGATGGTAATGCATTCTTCCTGACCACATCCTTCTGCGTCTGTTACGGTGAGGCAGTACAGTCCCTCTTCGAGGTCTTCAATGTTTTGCGTGGAGGCCACAAACCCATTCGGGCCGGTCCATGAAAACTCCAATGGCTCTTCACCACCTGTCACGGTTGTTGATATACTCCCCGAGTCATCTCCTTCGCAGAGTAAATCTGAAGTTACTTCAAGGTCGATTTGAATTTCATCAGCGGCGGTAAGTTCGGCGCATGCTTCTGCGGTGCACCCGTTGGCGTCCGTCACCGTCAGGCAGTAGTTGCCTTCCACGAGCCCTGTGATA
>JAIVHQ010000323.1 GCA_020200995.1 Flavobacteriales bacterium | reverse complement strand
AGCCCACGGGGCGGATTGTTCTCATGCGGGTTTAGCGATCACACCGTTTCACTCGGGGGTACATACGAGGTGCTTGCGGAGGGATTTGTTTTGGTTTAAACCTGAGTTTGATGGAGTAAAAAATGTTGATTGGGGCGTGCCCCTCAATGAAAACACTTTTTTTTCGGTGGAATTGATCTGATAAAAAGATTAAACAACGTTGCAGTTACTCTTTGATTGATAACACCGGATAATTTGATTTTCACGTCCACACTGACAAATCGAGGCTCGTCAGTTTCTTCAGATCTTCAACCTGATTTTCGAACTCATGCTGCAATTGAGTGTAAGTTTCAGTTGGTATTTTAGGGGGCTCTGTGACGCGGCTGGGAGCATTGGCGAAGCGGTACACCCGGTTCCAGATTCTCGACTCGTACCCGATGTATTGCCGGGTGAAGTACAGCAAACCAGGGTACCGTGGCATTAGTGTTTTGTGGCGGTGTGATGCGTATTCAAAGTCCTGAACAGGCTTTGCTCCTAAAAAAGCAAGCACTTTTTGTACTTCCTGCTCGGGCGACGCCACGAAATCTTCGAAAGTGAGGTAATACATGTTTTCAACAGGAAAACGTTTGGCATACCGGCGTATCATCTCCGGATAGTTACTGCCTCCTCGATAATCGTAAATCTTGTCCTTCCTGCTGGTCCCCAAATCCAGTGCCTCCCAAAAGGGTTTGTTTTCTCTTCCGCTGCGCACATTGTGGAGGTAGTGAGAAAAAGCGCGCTTAGCCGGATTTCGAAAAATCCACACCAACTTCACATTGGGATTAAGATTTTGGATTTCGTCTGCAAAGGAATCCTCAAGGGCGTAATCAGGTGTTTTTTCACCAAAAAACCGAAATTGTTCACCCTTTTTCAGTAGTTCACTGCGGTACCAGTTTTGTCCTTTCTCAAAATTCCGATCAAAATAGTGGAGCTCTCGGTCCGGTAGAGAAATATCGGGGTGTTTGTCAAGGATATAACTTAAAGAAGAGGTTCCTGATTTCATTGTACCCGCAATCAGAAAATTTAGCGGGAACGTCTTTGACACTTTGACCATAGACAGATCTGAGTTTATTTAAATTGCTTCGGATAGTTCTGAGAGAGCGCTTTTTGGCTACATATGGAGAGTCCTCCTGCTGTAATTTAACCTGCACTATAATACAAACATAAACAATATGCTTGCAAATCATGAAGCCAGTGGAGGTGGTTAGTTTTCATGCGGCATGAAAAGTGATCGTGTATCACTCAGAATTCATTGTTGATTGCTCGCAGAGCGATTCGTCCATGCATAAGCCGCACCACCTCACTTGGGCTTTTTTGATTTTTTGCATATTTGACCATGAAAAAGATCTGTTTATATATTGCAGTGGCCATGGCATGGTGCCACAACGCCACCGGGCAGCAAATCACCGATGAACTGGACGGTATCCTGAACGATTTTAACCTCGTTGGTATGGCGGCCGCAGCTACCTGCAATGGCTATGCCGCAGAAACCTACTATGGCGGAGTAAAAAACATAGATTCCGGCGCTCCGCTCGATGAGAACACCTACTTTCGGGTGGCGTCGATTTCCAAATCCTTTTCGGCGGCGGCTTTGCTGAGGCTCCACGAGTCCGGTGCTTTTGAGCTCGGCGACGACATCGGGGACGCCCTGCCCTATGAGGTTCGCAATCCCAATCACCCCGCGACTCCCATCACCTACAGAATGCTGATGAGCCACACTGCGTCGCTGCAAGACGGAGGCGGGTATTCAGACTTTCTCAGCGCTACAGTATCTACCGACAATCCGCCCGATATGTCGGAAATCCTGCTGCCCGGTGGCAATTTTTACACTGCAAACATGTGGCGCCTCGAACAGCCGGGAACACATTTTGCCTATAGCAACATGACCTACGGCCTGGTCGGTACACTCGTTGAAATTCACGCGGGTATGCGGTTCGATCAATACCTGAAACAAGAGGTGCTCGAGCCACTCGGCATTGCGGGAAGTTTTAATGTAGCCGATATCGAAGACATTGAAAACCTCTCTCCCCTCTACCGCAACAGCATCGCGCAGGTCGATAATTTTGGCGACACAGCCCCAACCCCTTTCGAAAACGAAGGCTATGTGCCCGGTACCAACGGATCTCGGTTCGGTCCCCAAGGCGGTCTGCGCACCAACCTCGACGGACTGATGCGCTTCGGAAATATGCTAGCAAATTACGGTGCCCACGGCGAGGGGCAGTTTCTGGACAGTGCCCTCGTGGCGGAAATGCTCGGGGTTCAGTGGACATTTACAGGCAACAACGGGGACAACTTTTTCGGGCTATTCAACAGCTGGGGTCTCGGGATCCACCGCTCGCTGGGCATTACGGGCAATGAATCGGGCGATGCCGTATTTCCGGACACGGAGCTCTACGGCCACCCCGGCGAAGCATACGGTCTGATCAGCGACCTCTACGTGCACCCCGAAACCGGGTTTGTGATGGCCTTTTTGACCAATGGTTACACAGTAAGCAACAACTATGCATTCGGTGCAACCACTACTTTTTACGCTGTCGAAGAAGCCGTTTTTGACGCCTTCAACCAAAGCGCCTGGCAAGACTGCCAAAACTCCCTCAGCACCTCAGAAGAATACGCAAGTACCGATTGCAAAGGGCTGTACTTCGATCAGAACGGGGGCCGCATTCAATGCCCCTCAGATATGGAGGGCGTCGAAGCCGAGCTTTTCGGGATTCAAGGGCAAACCGTATGGAAAGGCAGGCTGCAAAACGGACAACAATTCGAGACTTCCGCTGCAGGAATTTACGTGCTGCGAACCAGCGGAAATTTAGCCAACCGCGCGGGATGCACACTTAAGCTGGCCGCCCTGCAGCTTCGGTAAGAAGTGTAATCCGGTCCTTTTGTGGTCAACAATGTTTTGTCATAGAGAAAGTTCTCATGATTTTTTCAGTTCTTTGAATTCCTGACCAGGCCTTAAGGGATTCGATTGTTGGAAGCAGAGTGCTTTCTCCAACCAATTCCTCATCTTTAAAAACTCGCAGCTATGAAACGCGAAAACAAAAAAAATCAACAAACCCGAGCACCCCGTAATTCTGCAGTACGCCGAGCATGGGACCAACTCACGGAAGGAATGAACGATGTGGTGCTGAAATGGGATGGAAACGGCAGGTTGATTTATGCAGGCAAATCTATTGAGCATTACACCGGCACTTCGCGCGAGGAATATTACGGGAAAAACCTCGAACAGTTTGATGCCTTGACAGGGTGCTCTGAAGTATGGCGATCGGCATTGTCGCAATGCGCGATAACAGGCAAGAGTACTTTTATGACAAAGGCTTATAATAGTCCGAAGCTCGGAAAATTAATTTTCGAGACTGAAGTTAGTCCCGATTTTTGTGAAGATCGGATCATTCAGGGATTTACTGCCATCAGTCGAAATATCACCGATAAGGTAACAGAACGCACCCGCCTTG
>JAIVHQ010000322.1:3535-7207 GCA_020200995.1 Flavobacteriales bacterium | reverse complement strand
GAATGGCAATTCGAGTATAAATGGGACGGCATCCGCGGTCAGCTTATTTTCCGCAAAGGTGAAGCATTCCTCTGGAGCAGGGGCGAGGAGCTTATCACCGAGAGCTTTCCCGAGATCGCTTCACTCGCTGAAGCACTGCCCCGCGCCGCAGTGATCGATGGTGAGATTATGGCGTACAAGGATGGTGCGCCCCTTACATTCAACCACCTTCAAAAGCGCCTCGGACGCAAGAAGCCAGGCAAAAAAATTATCGAAGATTCGCCTGCCGTTATCGTCGCCTACGATTTGCTCGAACTCGAGGGGCAAGACCTGCGAGAGCGCTCCACTTCTGAGCGTCGCGATCTCCTCGAAGCACTCGTTGCCGACACCGACCACCCTGTGCTCCGCATTTCACCTGTGCTTTCGGTAAAAACCTGGGCAGAGGCCGCCGATTACAGGGCAGGGAGCAGGGAGGCCCTCGCAGAAGGATTGATGGTGAAGCGCAAGTCGGGGCCCTATAAAACAGGTCGCAAAAAGGGAGACTGGTGGAAGTGGAAAACCGATCCCATGTCCATCGATGCCGTTTTGATATACGCCATGCGCGGCCGCGGAAGGCGGGCCAACCTTTTCTCAGACTACACTTTTGCCGTGTGGAACGGCCCCGACCTCGTGCCTGTAGCTAAGGCCTATAGCGGCCTTACAGATAAAGAGATGAAAGAGGTGGACCGCTTTGTGAAGCAAAATACTATTGAAAGGTTTGGTCCCGTGCGCAGTGTGAAGCCCGAACTTGTTTTTGAAATCGGCTTTGAGGGCATAGCTCCCGGAACTCGCCATAAGAGCGGAGTTTCATTGCGCTTTCCGCGAATGCTGAGACAGCGCACCGACAAAAAGGCCGAAGACGCGGACACTTTGGAAAATGTAAAAGGATTTTTGCCTTGACTCAGTGCCTGATACCGGCAAACTCAGCCAGCATCTGCTTGCGTGCCGATTTGAGTTCTGCCGCGGCCTCGTTGGAAGTCATCTCAGGACTGATTAGTTTTTTACGGCTGTTGGTGCGGCCCGGTGTGCGGCCCGCTTTCTGTGCACGGTGCTTGTAAAGCACTTCCTGTGTTACCCACTTCAGGTTGTCAAAGCGGTTATTCTTACGATCGTAGTCGGTGTGGATTACGTAAGTCGCGTTCTCATCTTGGTTTTTCACAAAAAATTCAGCGACCAGGCGGTGCACGTAAATCGTTTCGCGAGAGCCGTACTTATACCCACCTATTTCTTTGGGGTTAAATATCTCTTCGGGGCCGGTGCCCTTTTTCATTCGTACTACATTTCCAAAATTCGACAGTTTGAAATGGTGGAGTAGGGGCTCGCCGTTGAGCTCCGTCATCAACACCCATTTTTCATTCGGTTCTTTTGTGGCCATGGCAATGCGTTTTTTTGCGCTGACGTGAAGGTACGGAATTCCCGGCGATCTATGGTTTATCGGTCTTTCCGGAGAATTTTTCATACAGCCGCTTCTGTTTGGTTTCGAGCTCCAGTGAGCGGCCCTGAAAGTACATTTCTTCCACTGTGCTGCTCCGCATATCGAACAGGTCGCCTGAAGTGATGATGAAGTTGGCTTCCTTTCCGGGCTGCAGACTGCCCGTGCGATGGTCGATTCCGAGTATTTCAGCGGGCTTGATGGTGAGTGCTTTCAGCGCTTCGTCCCTGTCGAGGCCATAGCCGATGGCCGAGCCTGCGTTGAAGGCGATGTTGCGGTTTTGCATGGCCTCCATGCTGCCCGCCATCTGAAAGCAAAAGTCCACCCCGGCGGCTGCCAGTTTTGCAGGAAGCGTAAAAGCAGCATCAACGGCATCTTCGGCAAATTTGGGCAGGCTGTTCACCCGCTTCACCATAACGCTCACCTTGTTTTCACGGAGCAGATCGGCAGCCATCCAGGCATCGTAGCCGCCCACCAAGGTCACTTTCGGAAGGTCGAAGTCATTTTTGAAGAGGGTGACTTCTCTGATTTCTTTGATGAAGTCCGTGTGTACATAAAGCCTTTTCTCGCCCGAGAATACCTCTCGAAGGGCCTCGAGCCTTAGGTCGCGCTCGAGCGGGATGTCCCGCTTGGAGTAAGCCCTTGCCTTCTCAAAGAAATCGCGGATCTCCCGAAGGTTTTCGATGTAATCTTCATTGGCTTTGTAAGCTTCAGGATCGTCCTCGTCGCCGGCCGGTTGGTACATCCGCGGCCAGTTGAGGTGGAGGCCTTCGTCAGTGTGGTAGGCTGCATCTTCCCAATTGAGGCCGTCGAGCACCATGGCCGAACTCGTGCCGCTCAGCACCCCGCCGCGCGGGCATATTTGGGCGAAGAGAACTCCGTTGGCACGCACGGTGGCGGCGATTTCACTTTCCGCGTTGTAGGCAGAGACTGCACGTGCATTGGGATTCATGCTTCCAGATTCGCGGTAGTCGTTGGTGGCCCTTACGGCAAAAATCTCGGTGAGCCCCAAGGTGGTGTTGCTGGCGATCAGGGCGGGGTACACGTGCTTGCCCTTCAGGTCTATCACCTTGTCATATCCCGTTTTTGGGGCGGCCACTGCTCGGCCCGCATACTCTATTTTTCCGTTGCGAATGCCGAGGGCACCTTCGGGATAGTTTTTTTGACCTGCGGTGTAGAGTTCGCAATTCATGAAAAGCACCGAACTGCTGTCCTGCGCATTTGCCGGAAGGCTGCACAGTGCCGCAAAAGCCGCAAGAACGATGGCCTTTGCAGCTTCGTTCAGGTTCAGTTTATTGTTCTTCGATGTCATCGCAGTGGTAGTATCGTTCCATTTTTCTTTCGGGTTTGCGTGTCTCGCTCCCGTTTTCTTTCTCTGTGCGCATGGCATCGGCGATGCGGGCACGGTCGCGGCGGTCGCGCTCGGCCAGCGCCTCATTCTGCCCCCGGTCGAAGTACCTGCACCCGTCTACAAAGGTGATTTCCGCCCGGGAATAGACCGATAGCGGGTGGTCGTTCCACACCACAAGATCGGCGTGTTTTCCCTTTTCGAGGCTGCCGGTAAGGTGGTCGATGTGCAGCATTTTTGCGGGATTCAGGGTCACTGTTTTCAACGCATCTTCTTCGCTCATGCCGCCGTATTTTACTGCTTTTGCAGCCTCCTGATTGAGCCTGCGGCCCATCTCGGCGTCATCTGAATTGATGCCTGTGAGCACGCCCGCCCGGTTCATGAGGGCGGCGTTGTAAGGAATGGCATCGAGCACCTCATATTTATAGGCCCACCAGTCGCTGAAGGTCGAGCCCGCAGCGCCGTGGCGCTCCATGCGTTCGGCGATTTTGTATCCCTCGAGGATGTGTGTGAAGGTGTTGACCTTGAATCCCATGCTGTCGGCCACGTGCATCAGCATGTTGATTTCGCTCTGTACGTATGAGTGGCAGGTGATGTGGCGCTCCCCGTTGAGGATTTCCACCAGCGCCTCGAGCTCCAGGTCTTTTCGGAATACGGGAGCGGGTTCCTGCTTTCGAAAAAAAAGCTTTCGCCTGCCCGCGATCGAGGCTTCGTGAAGCCGTTTCTTATCGTCGTAAGCCTTGGCGCGGTAAAAGTATTCGTAAAAAAATTGCTCCACGCCCATGCGCGTCTGCGGATACCTTGAGGTGTAGCGCTCGCCCCAGTTGGTCTGCTTCACATTTTCGCCCAATGCAAATTTGATGGATCCCGGCGC
>JAIVHQ010000322.1:0-3481 GCA_020200995.1 Flavobacteriales bacterium | reverse complement strand
CCCCGCCTCATCTTCACGATGGCGGATTGTCCGCCGATGGGGTTGGCCGACCCGTGGAGCAGTTGCGAAGTGGTCACTCCGCCCGCGAGTTGGCGATAGATGTTGATGTCCGATGGATTAAGTGCATCTGAAATTCGCACCTCCGCCGTGGAGGCTTCCGTGCCCTCATTCACCCCCCGGCTGATGGCGATGTGGCTGTGCTCGTCGATGATGCCGGGCGTGATGTGCATGCCTTTTGCGTTGTATTCAATGAGCGATTCGTTGGCATCGGCGGGCAAATGTTCGGCGGGAATGAGCCCGCTGCCCACGGCCATAATTTTACCGCCGTGGATGATGATTTCTCCGTTTCGAATCACCCCTTTCTCATTGTTGGTCCAAACTGTAGCGTGGGTGATCCAGAGAGTTTCGGCCTGTGGAAGGCTGTCGTACCCATAAGCTGCGAGGGGGTAGCGCATCGGTGGAATCTCGGGCGCCGAAATCTTCGCGCTGTCTTTCTTCGCTTCGGGAGTTTTGTCGTTTTTGTGGATGGCACTCCACTTGATGTTTTCGCCTTGCGGCCCTGTGCCCGTGCCATCCCAAATGCGGTTCCTGCTGCGCGCACTGGCCGATAGCCGGTACCTTCCTGAGCTGTCGGGAGCAGCAAATGAAAGGCCGACCTCGCGCCCGAGCAATGAGATCGCAGCTTTAATCTTGGTGGTGTCACTGCCATCGGTGAGGCGGATATTGCCTTCGTATTTCGGATGTTTTCCTTTGACGCGAAGTTCCAGGTAGAGGTTGTTGACATTGAGGTCGTAAACCCCCGTGAGGTCTGCCTCGGGGCTCGGATTTACAGTGTGCGATTTGCCGCGGATGTAGTGGGTTTGGATCTCGGCTTTTTTGTCGTTGAAGATGTCACCACTTACCGTAAAAAAGTGAGCCCCGTAACCCGGCGCAATTTTTCCGATGCGGTCTCCGACTCCCAAAAGCTCAGCCGGCCGGAGGGTCAGCGCTTCGAGGATTACGTTCTCCGGCGTACCCAATGACCTTAGTTTGCGGAGGGCTTTCAGTAACTCTTCGGGCTTTTCGAGGCCCTCGGTCGTAAATGCAAACGGAATTTCGGCATTCTGCAAGGCTATGGCGTTGTAAGGCGCCCTTTCCCAGTGCAGCATATCGCTTTGATCCACAAAGCGCAGCAAATCGGGGTCGTCAGTATCGAAGGGGGTGGGTGTTTTCAAAGGAATGATGAGGCCCCGGATGCGCGGCGATAGAGAAGTGACCGACTCGTAAGCATGTCCGGGTTCGTAGGCAATGAAGTCGAGCTCGAGCTCTTCGGCCACGCGCCCTAGGCGGTGGAGGGCGTACTTGTCGCGGCCTTCGAAAATCATCACGCCATCGGTTTGGCCTGCGAGTGCCTCGAGACTGCGATCAGTTTCGGGCTGCTCGGCAGAGGCGTACCAATGTGCGTCGTAAAAGGCCTGCCTGAAAAGGGCCACAGCACCCATGAGGCTGTTGGGGTATGCCTGCCGGGAGCTGCCTTTTTCGAAAGAGAAATGCGAAGCAGCCCTCTCTTTAAGGGTTTGCTTATTGGCGTCTTCATCGCCGGTGAGCACGAGTGCCGAAGTACCGCGGGCAATGCCATCGGGTGCTATGGTAAGTACAGCACCGATTCCAAGGGCGCGGAGTTTTTCTGCTTCTTTTTCGTCGGGTTCAAACTGATCGACGGCATTGTATTCCGGATGTATGCTTTCGTAGGGATATACAGGCCTGTCTTTTGAGCGTTTGTACTGCGGTCCACCGGAGTTTGATTTTTCTTCAGCGACATGCAGTCCGTAGCTTCCCTTCATTTCGATAAATGAGGGGTAAACGTGGAGTCCTTCGAGCGAAACGGTGCGCGTATTTTTTTCGAGGGAGAAAGATTCGGACTTGCCGTAGGCTGTGATTTTTCCTTTGTATTCGAGAATGTCTGCCTCCTCCACATTGCCATCCGGATGGTGAATGGTCCCGCCTTTGTAGAGGGTGTAAACCGCATTTGTGGATCGAATTCCCTTTTCGGAAACGGTGCTTTGCCCGACACTATTTGTCGCGGACCACACCAATATTACAGCGCAAAGCGCACCTTTAAAAAATTTAGCCATAGGAGCCGAAGGTAAGCCGAGAGAAGGGGATCGGGGATTGTTTTTTTCGGGAATTATCAAGAAGGCAACGTTTGTTATCACGTTTCCGTTTAAAAAAATAAAGGTGTAAAGCTGAACTTTCACCGGGGGCGGCTATATTTGGTTGCAACTTGCATTGCAATAGGAGCGTAATCAATTACACGTAATTAATTTTTTCTATGATTCGAATGAGAGGTTACTTAGTCCTGATTGCCATAGCATCTTGTTTGTGCTTTAGCTCATGTATCAGGGAAGAGCCCGAAATCAAAGACATAAACCTCTCGTCTGAGCCCGAATGGGGTGTTCCTTTAGCGCAGGTTTTTCTGAGTGCGGAGCGCGTCATCGACAATTTTGACGAGGACGGTTTGGTATCTGCAGGCGAGGACGGATTGATCAGTATCATCTACTCCGATACGCTCGACCCCGTCGACGCGAACGATTTTTTGGTCCTTCCCGATCAGAATTTCGAGGCGGAGATTGCTTTGAGCGATGCCGAATTTGCGCAGCTCAATGCTTCAGGTTCTCTCAGCATATCTGAAATGCGAACCTTTGAGTACCCTACCCCCGAAGGTGATCGACTTGACTCTGTACGGTTTGAGTCCGGAGTTTTCAGCTTGCGGGTGGAGTCGGCGCTCAATGTGGGGGTGAGCGGTACGCTTTCTGTTTTGGACGGCATTACCCAAGAGGTTCTTTACATTTATGAGTTTCAGGACGCCCAGCCTCCCGTCCTGATCAATGAAAACAGCTCTTTGGAAAACGTCCTGCTCACTTTCGGTAACGATGGTAACGGCGAAAATGTGCTGGTTGCTCAGTACGATTTAGAGCTAATTTACAGTGGTGACGGAGGAAATGCAGGTGTGGAAATTGACTTTGAAATGAGCGATCTCAAGGTGCGCTCTGTGGGAGGCTATATCGTCCCGCGCACCATTGATCTTGACGACGAAGGTCTTTTCATCAGCATGTTTGACGACCTCAGGGGAGCTCAAATTCGGGTGGAAGATCCACGGATTAATTTTTTCTTCGACAACGGGTTTGGATTGGGAGCCCGGCTCGAAATCGAAAACATTACAGGTGTAAATGCCGGTGGGGAATCGCTCAATGTACCGGGGACCGACATCACAGAGCTCCCCGTGATTCAGGCAGCCGCCTCTCCGGGCGAATCAGTGATCACCGAGCTGAGGATCAACAACGACCTGATGACCCCTTCAGTGACCGATTTTCTGGCTTTCTATCCGAACTATGTGACAGGGCAGTTTGCCCTGAACATCAATCCCGAAGATGATGCTTCCTCATTTCTCTCCCGCGATGCACAGTTGAGGCTTTCCTATGAAGCTGAAATTCCGGTCTAC
>JAIVHQ010000013.1 GCA_020200995.1 Flavobacteriales bacterium | reverse complement strand
GAAGTAACCTATGAAGCGGTCGACCTCTCGGGAAACATGACAGCATGTAGCTTCACAGTGACCGTAAATGACGAAGAAGCCCCCGAACTCACTTGTCCTGATGACATTGATCTGGTACTTCCCGATGGCGACTGCGAGGCGGTAGTCAACTTCACCCCGCCCACAGGCACTGACAATTGCGCAGTGGCCTCTGTGATTCAGACCGAAGGAATAGCTCCCGGAGAGCTTTTTGCAGTGGGCACCACCACCGTGACCTACGAAGCCACCGATGATGCCGGCAATACTGCCACATGCAGCTTCGAAGTCACCCTGACTGAAAACGTGGCACCCGAAATCACATGCCCCGACGATATCACGGTCAACAATGACCCCGGAGAATGTGCAGCCACCGTGACCTATACAGCGCCCGTGGGTACTGACAACTGCCCGGGAGCAGTGACAACACTCACTGAAGGACCCGCGAGCGGTGCGGAATTTCCGGAAGGTACCACCACCGTAACCTACACCGTCACCGACCTTTCCGGAAATGAGGCTTCGTGTAGCTTCACCGTCACCGTGATCGATGCAGAGAATCCTGTATTTGCCTGCCCCGAACCGATCACACTGGAAGCCAATGACGGAGCGTGCGGCACAGAAGCAGTTTTCGACATTCCGACCGCCACTGACAATTGTGATGACACCCTCACCCCTGTTCAGGTGTCGGGTCCTGCACCCGGAGATTTTATTGCCGTGGGCAATGCCGAGGCCGTGTTTGAGGTTACCGATGCCGCCGGCAACACTGCCGAGTGTATCATATCAATCGAAGTCATTGACAATGAAAACCCGGTGATCACCTGTCCCGACGACCTCCTGATTGATGCTGAAGCGGGCGACTGCGATGCTGTGGTGGTATACGACATTCCCACCGCCACCGACAATTGCGACATCGACGATGTGGTGCTTTCCGCAGGGATCGAAAGCGGTGGAACATTTCCTTCGGGTGAAACCACAGTGACCTACACCGCCACCGATGTAAACGGAAATTCGGCTGAGTGTTCGTTTACCGTCACCGTGGTTGGGGCTTTGCCACCTGTAATTACCTGTCCGGACAACATCACCGTAGCCAACGACCAAGGTACGTGTGGAGCCGTGGTAACCTACGACCCTCCTTCGACCGCCGACGGCTGCGGCGACATCACCCTTGAGCTGATTGACGGGCCTGCATCGGGATCGGAATTTCCCGAAGGAACCACTTCGGTGACATTCCAGGCTACCGATGCTTCGGGCAATTCTGCGCAGTGCACCTTTGAGGTGACAGTCAATGACGAGGAGGATCCCGTGTTTGACTGCCCTGCGAATGTGAACATTCCCGCTGATGAAGTCGAATGCGGTGCCGTTTACGTCTTTGATTTACCCGATGCGACCGACAACTGCGACGCAGATTTGGATGTGGTTCAAACCGCAGGGCCTGCGAGTGGCAGCTTACTCGATTTGGGCGAAACGATATACACTTTCACCGCCACCGACGAAGCCGGCAATGTGGCAGAATGCAGCTACACGGTGGAAGTGACAGACAATGAAGCACCCGTATTTGAGGATTGCCCTGAAGACTTCACCTTGTTCGTAGGCACAGAGACCTGCGTAGTCGAAATCACCTACCCCACTCCCCTCGCTACTGACAACTGCAGCGCGGAAGTGACCCTGACATCGGGTCCGGAAAGCGGCGAAGAGCTGGGGCCGGGCAGCTATGATGTGGTTTTTGATGCTCTAGACCCTTCCGGAAATACAGCAGAGTGCTCTTTCACAGTTAATGTGGCCGATACCATTGCCCCCGTTTTTGCATGCCCTGACACCATCCAATCTTGCGAGTTCAACGTGGTATTTGATGCCCCCGAAGCCACTGACAATTGTGAGATAGCTGATGTGATTCAAACCGGCGGACCCGAAAGCGGAACAAGTTTTCCACTGGGATTCACCACCGTGACTTTTGAAGCAACGGATCTGAGCGGTAATACTTCCGAGTGTTCTTTTGTCATCGAGCGATTGGCTGCGGCACCTCGAGCAGAGGTGGGCAACAACCAAAACATTTGCGGATCAACCAGTGCATTCCTCAACGCCAATGACCCGGGCGATGAAGCCTTAGGAACCTGGATATTCGAAAGCGGTTTTGGAATCATTGTGGATGAAAACGACCCCAACACCGAGGTACAGGATTTAGGAGTGGGGTTCAACGTATTCGTTTGGTTCATCGACCCGCTGAATGGCTGCGATTCCCAACCCGATCGCCTCACCCGACGAAACCACCCAATATTTCGCCACCTACACTTCACCCCTGGGTTGCAGTGTGACCGACTCCCTGTTTGTCCGCGTATTTCGGGAATTTCCAAATACAATCACCCCCGATAATGACGGTGTGAACGACGTGTGGAACATTCCCGGCATTGATCAATTCCCCGATGTGGAAGTGGCCATTTTCAACAGGTGGGGCAACGAGATATTCAGCTCCAAAGGTTACCGTGAACCCTGGGACGGACGGCGCAACGGCGAGGATCTGCCTGCGGGTTCCTACTACTACATTATTGATTACAAGCAAGACGGGAAGGAAAACCTGAACGGAACGGTCAACATTATCCGCTAAGCCATGAAAAGAACTTTTACCGCGTACATCACATTTATCGCCGCAGCAGGTCTGGCATTCATCGGTACAGAAGCGAGGGCCCAGCAGTTACCCCAGTTCAGTCAGTACATGCTGAACCCCTACGTGATCAACCCCGCAGCATCGAGCATGCACAGCGATGTAGACCTCGCCATGGGGTTCAGGCAACAGTGGACCGGATTCGACGGTGCGCCGCAAACATATTATGTAGGCGGAACGGTCAACATCGGCAGAAAGCCCCAATCTTCAGGCTACACCTACGGAATTCCTATCAGCAACCGCAAGATGATGAACAGCGGCATTACCGAACGAAAGTCCAAACACGTTGTGGGCGGGCTTGCTGCGGTGGATGAGTACGGCCAATTTCAGCGCAGCTCTGTGATGGCAAGCTATTCGTACCACCACCCCATCGGTGAATCCTATTACCTCTCAGTGGGAACAAGCCTGGGCTGGTACGGCATGAACTTCGGCGCAGGAAATGTAATCTTGGAAAACACCAACGACAACACCTACAACGATTTTATCGCCAACGGAACCCGCGCCAATCTTTTTGATATCAATGCGGGCGCCATGCTTTACAGCGATCGCCTTTTCGTGGGCTACTCCATCTATCAGATCGGAGAGAACCAGATTGAAATGGGCAACAATGGTACCCCGGCAGGTTTGAGCAACACCCGATTGGCAGTTCACCACTTTGCCATGGCCGGTTACCGCTTTACCCTGACTGATCAGATTGACCTTACGCCAAGTACGTTGTTTAAACTAAGGGGCCCTGCGCCGCCTTCTTTCGACATCAATGTGAAAGCCGACTTTAATGAGCGGGTGTTTGTAGGGCTCTCATACCGCTACGAAGATGCGGTGTCAATATTGGGCGGAATACACATCAATGACTGGCTGCGTGTGGCATATGCCTACGACTATGTTACGTCACAAATCAACAACCTCAGCAGCGGAAGCCACGAAATTGTGCTCGGTGTCCGCTTTGACCGCAAAAAATAATCATACATGAAGCCATTCATTCTTTTCATCATTTTTTCGGTTGGCGCTTTGGCTCCCGGTTTTGCCCAGGACGATACCCTCAGTTTTGCATCGCCACAGCGGCTCAGTTCAAAGGTAAACTCCGAGGCCGAAGAAAGCTGTCCCATACGCAGCACCGACGGTAAAACCCTGTACTTCGTTCGCACCTACCATCCGGACAATACAGGCGGAAAATTTGCAGGACAAGGCATATGGAAGAGCGCAATAGAAGGAAACGCCGTCACCGAAGCGGAAAAAATATCGGAGCTCAACGATCGCACCAACAACATTGTGGCGGGAATCTCAGCAAGTGGCGAGCGACTCTATGTGCTGAACCGAAAAGGAGAAAAGAAAACCATCCTTCCAGGGGTATCGCGAAGCACCTACGATGCCTCAGGAAAGCAATGGAGCGAACCTGAAGGCGTGAATGTGCCCGGTCTCGAGGCCAAAGGAAATTTTTACAGCGCCTATGTGAGTCCCGATGAGGACTTCATCCTTTGGTCCCTCCCCAGCCGCGGTATGGACACGACCAACAGCATTTTTGTAAGCCTCTCAAAAGATAAAGGCGAAACCTGGTCATCGCCTGAGGAATTAGGTGGTAATATCAATTCAGCCCTCGACGATATCAGCCCGTTTTACCACGAGGAGCTAGGACTGCTTTTCTGGTCTACCAACGGGCGCGACGGTTTTGGCGATTACGATATTTACTATGCACGCCGGCTGGATGACACCTGGCAAAACTGGTCAGAACCTGTAAATGCCGGCAAGGGACTGAACAGCTCAAGATTCGATGCGTATTTCTTTGTGACAGGCGATGGCTCAGCTTACTTCAGCAGCAACCGCGGCGACAGTCTTTCCAATTTGTACATCAGCCAAGTGAAAGTAACGCCGATCGAAAAAGAGGTAGAGGAAGAAGAAATCGAGCCCGTTGATGAGATCGCCGTGACCGAAGTAGACCGAGGAGAAAAAGACACAAAAAAGGCCGTCAAAGATCCTGTTCTCATCATCGATACACGAGAAGGCGGTTCGCGCAGCGACCGCTCACTAACCGACCTGAGCCTGGAAGAACTCACCGACAGCGAGACCACCATTCGCTTTGTGTATTTTCCTTATGACAAATACAACATCACCGCCAAGTACATTGAAGTACTCGATGATGTGGGCGTATTGCTCGATACCTATCCGCAAATTGATGTAGTGATAGACGGTCACACGGACGATGTGGGTTCGCAGGCATACAATATGGTGCTCAGTGAAAACCGAGCCCTCTCTACCAAGGAATACCTTATGATCCATGGTATTGAACAAGACCGCATCCGAACGCGCGCCTACGGTAAGCTTCGCCCGTACAGTACCAACGAAACCGAAGACGGGCGGTCATTGAACAGAAGGGTTGAGCTGTTTTTCAAAAAACGGTAAAAATCAGTGCGCAGCAAGCCGCGCGGGCAATTCGTTCTTATCGCTTTCCACCTTTAGACTTGCCACCTTTGGCCGATCGGGATTGTCGCTTTTTTGCACCCCCCGGCCTTTTTTGCTTGTCGTGAAAAGCACCTTTGTAAGTCGAATCCGCTTTGCGCTTCATCATATCCAATGCACGCGCTATTTCCTGACGTTCGCCCGGTAGGTCAGGTGCTTGCTCAACTGCCGCAGGCAACTCCGTGCGCACCACATCGGCCCCGAGCGCCTCAGCGATGGCGAGGATTTCGGGCGCCTCGGCCGGATTGGCGAGAGATACAGCAGTGCCTTCGGTATTGATCCTGGCTGTACGTCCTATTCGGTGGAGATAATCTTCAATCGTTTTTGGAATTTCAAAATTTACCACGTGGCTCACCCCGGCGATGTCGATACCACGTGAACTCACATCGGTGGTGACCAGCACCTGCACTTCGCCTTCGCGAAAAGCGTCGAGGGCATTGATGCGCGAATGCTGCCCCTTGTTGGAATGCAGCACGCGCACTGAACCGGGACGGCGGCGCTCAAGGTACTTCGACACCCGCTCGGCGGCATCGCGCGTGCGGCAGAATACCATAACGCGCTCCCACCCCCCGTCGAGTACGTGGCGAAGGAACCCGAGTTTGGTGCGAAAATTCGGAACCGGCACCCATTGCTGGATGACGGATTCCACGGGTTTGCCGTGCTCAGCACTCTCCACCCTTACGGGAAAATCGAGAAACTCGCCGGCCATGTGCTCCATCCTTTCCGGAAAAGTGGCTGAAAAGAGGAGGTTTTGTCGCTTCACGGGAATGATCTCGAGGATGGATCGGAGCTGGGGCATAAAGCCCATTTCCATCATTCGGTCGGCCTCATCGAGCACGAGGGTGCGCACCTGGCGCAGAAAAACGTGGCCAAATGAATACAGGTCAATGAGGCGACCCGGGGTGGTAATCACCACTTCGCACCCCGCTTCCAATGCGGCCACCTGGGTCTTCTTGCCGACGCCGCCGTAAAGGCAAACGGCACGCATATCGGTATTTGCCGCAAGGCTGCACCACACGCGGTGTATCTGAACGGCGAGCTCTTTTGATGGAGCCAGAACTACAGCGAGGGGGTGGCCTTCGCGGGCATATTTAATTTTTGCCGCAAGGGGAAGCAAATAAGCAAGGGTTTTACCGCTGCCCGTCTCGGCAATTCCGAGCACATCCTGCCCTGCGAGGGCAGGAACGATGGCTTTATCCTGAATCTCAGTGGGTGTATCGATGCCCATGGCATCGAGGGCATCGATAAACTGGCGGGTGATTCGAAAGGCTTCAAAACCGTTTTTCATGGTACAAATATAGCCCTAATCATTGGCCGGCATTACGGGCTGCAGTTACTTGTATCCGCAAGGCGTGAACCGCTATAAAGCATTTTCCCAAGGTTAACATTTGGCAAAATTCGAACCTCGTGCAGGGTGGTTTTGACCGATTACGAACAAAATCCGTACTTTCGCCGAATTGACCGACAGCGCAATAAATTTGAAATTCACCATGCAAAAGGGTTCTGCCTTCGAAGATATAAGGCCCTACCACGACAGCGAAGTCGCTGAAATCACCGCAAGACTCGCCGCTAATCCGAGTTTTACGGAAGTGATGCAATACGTTTTTCCCGACCGCACAGAGGCCGATATCAAGGCCCAACTGGCAACGATCACCACCGTGGCCCAATTTCAATCTGAAATAGCCCCCCCCGCCATTCGCCGTCTCGGAGACAGCACATCGGCAGGACTCGAGGTATCGGGACTCGAAAACATAAAGCAAGGCGAGAGCTACCTCTTTATTTCCAACCACCGCGACATTATCCTTGACTCGGCACTGTTGAATGTATTTCTCCTCGAGGCCGGCCATCAAACCACCCAGACTGCCATTGGCAGCAACTTGTTGTCGAGTGATCTCATCACCGACCTGACCAAGCTGAACAAAAACTTTGTGGTGAAGCGAAACACGGGGGCTCGAGAGCTTTACGAAAACTCACTCCGCCTTTCGAGCTACATCCGCCACCACGTTACCGGCGGATTGACGAGCATATGGATTGCCCAGCGCGAGGGCCGCACTAAGGACGGACTCGACAAAACCCAGCCCGGTCTTCTCAAGATGCTGAGCATTGGTTGTGACGAACCCCTGAGGAGCTGCTTTCGCGAGTTGAAGGTGACGCCCGTCGCCATCTCGTATGAAAATGACCCTTGCGATGTGCTCAAGATTCCGGAACTCAAAGCGGTATCGCGCGACGAGAAATACGAAAAGAAACCGGGCGAAGATTTTCGCAGCATCATCACCGGATTGACAGGATTCAAGGGACGGGTTCACATCAGCATCGGAAAAACCATCGATGAGGAATTAGAGGTGCTGGCAGACTTCCCGAACATGAACGACAAGCTTCGGGAGCTCGGCGATATCATCGATCGGCAAATTTTTGAGATCTACAAGCTCTGGCCCACCAACCTCATGGCTCACGACCTGCTACACGGCGAGGAAGTACACAAAGCCGAGTACAATGCTACGGAGCGCGACACTTTCGTGAAAACCGCTAAAGAACGGCTGAAAGCTGCGGGCCTCGATACCGAAGAGGATTACCGATGGTTGTTGAAGATGTATGCTAATCCTGTGAAGAATAATCTCAGCCTGGTACCTTGAGTGTCGGCCTTTAGAGTCCAATAACTTCGTTACGCTCAGCCCCAAAAATCCTCAATTACTAATTGGTAAACTCTGGTTTTGGGGCCTTCGCAAGCCTTGCTCTCGAACTCTAAAGGCTGGACACTATACTTTACAGAAAACTTTCAATCAGGGTAGCCCGTCACTATTCATGTCACTCAGAGTTTTCAAAATTTGCATTTACAGAAAGGTAATGACAGTTGCGTAAGATGCTCCGCTGGGCATTTGCCCTGCGGAAATAGCAGTAGCATGCCAAATTGAAGTAAGGTAGTTGTGGGCATTCGCCCACGCTGGTATTCGTCAGTTCATGGTCTTAGTCAAACGAAATCAACATGGCCACATAAAGTATTAATACGGTGTGATTTAAAAAATCTGTCATTGGTAGGGAGACGGCGCAGCGCAGCGAAGCCGGCGACTGAAGAGTCTCCCTTTTCTTGAAGTCGAAAGGTCAAATAGATTTTAAACTCCGAAGAAGGAGATTCTTCAGTCGGCCTTGGGGCCTCCTTACCAATGACGGATTGTCATTTCACATACCAATTACTTTATAATGAGTTCGTTTGTAGCATAATCTACAACGGGATTAGATTCGTGTCGCTGACGCGACAGTCCCTTTCGTTCCTTTTTCTTGAAAAAAAGGAACCAAAATTCAAGCGAAAGCTAAGGCAATTTTGGCGGCAATGCCTTCCTACTCATCAATGTCGCGTCGGCCAAATCAGGCATGATTTTTTGACCCGATTTAAGGCATGCAGTTTCGGTAAAATGTATTTCCCGACGGCGTAATCAACTGTTTTGTCAAAAAATAAGCCTTATTGCTGTAGCTTCCGCGGGCCACACGCGGCAATGCTGTGGTTTTGATTGAACGGGTAGCGTTTCGGGAGGCAGAGGGGTTCTATCACTCGCTTGGCTCTGTCGACTCCAGTGAAGAAGAGTTCAAGGGCAAAGTTTGTGAGTTGAGAAATATTCTCGTGAAGTTCAAAAATTGAAAAAATGGTCGTCGTGCGTCCCCCGGCCTTACAAATATTTCTCAGAAATTGCCGCTCAAACGAAGCGTAATCGAAACCATGTTTGAGCTCAGCCGTCGGATTTTTTTCCAAAAAAAAAAATCCGCTAACGGCGTTTGCGAGTTTGGTTGAGATAGCGAAGCGGAGCGTGCAATTTCGAGAAAAATTTGTACAGCCTTGATCTTGGCTCCACCTTATATCAAGATAAGGTGGAAACAAAGACGCGGCGGCAGCCGCACCAATACTTTTTTGAATTGGATCTTCAGGAGACCAGTCATTTCCTTTCTGTAAATGCAAATTTTGAACACTCTGAATGACGTGGGTGATGAGCTTTTTTCTAATTTTGGCAGAGAGTTTCAATTCCCGTCACTCAGAACGCAAAAATAACCTTCACGCCCTCTTCCCCGCGCTCACCAAAGAGCAACTAAAATCAAACGGATCGAGCTTGTCGATAAGTTCAGAAATAAACGATTTGCCATAAGGCATATAGAACACTGCCATGTTGAGGTTGCGTTCCTGCAAACTGCCTTGCGGGAATATCATTTCGCGCCACTTGTAAAGCCGATTCAACAGCACTTCCTGCTTTCGGCGTTCGGCGCGGAGCATTTTCTTTTCGAGGTTGTCCACAATGCGCTCCACGCGGGCATGGCCGCTGCCCACTGATTTCTCAAGGGTCACATCGATTTTTGAAAGCCTGTGCTGCACATCCGTAAATACCTTTTCCAATTGATCCCGTGCATCATCGAGCTGCAGTGCATCGGCGCTTTCTCGCTTCAGCAGTGATTCTTCGATGTCGGCAGCGGGATTGAATATGTCGCTCTCCGAAAGGCCGAGGTCGTCCATCATCGCGCGGGTTTCTGCCTCGAGCATCACCACGGAATTGCGCAGCATCAGCATAGGAAAGGTAACGCCAAAAGCTTCAAAAACTCCTTTAAGCTGGAACCAGTAAGCCAACTCCCCTCCCCCGCCTATGTAGGCCAGGTTGGGCAGAATGAGCTCCTGATAAAGCGGTCGCAAAATCACATTGGGGCTAAAGCGTTCGGGGTGTTCCTTCAATAGAGTATCCATCTCTTCCGCGGAAAAGCACAGGTCGGTATTGACCACTTCAAAGCCCGTTTTGGGATTCCGCACGATACGCTCGCGGAGCTGATCGTCGAGGTAGAACAGGTTGATCTCACGGGCGTGGGCCTGGGTGGTGTAATGCTCCGAAAGCTCGATATTGACATTCTCCACGGCAGTTCGGGCTGTGCTTTCATAAAGTTCTTTGCGAAAAGAGTCGTACGCCAAAGCCTTCAGCTCGGGGTCGTCGCCGTCGATGCACACCACGCCGTATTCGCCGAAAAGGCTGTGCACGAGGTACCGTGTGGCATCGGCGATGTTGTCGTGGTTGAGGTAAGATTTTTCAAAAAGTTGGACCAGCTCTGCGGCGTTCCATCCCGTGCCGAGGTTCTCGCGCAGGGCTTCTGCCACTTCGTCGAGGCCTTCGGTGGGCATTCGGCCCACGGCTCCGCCGCGACCGCTCTCCCAATCAAATTTCTCGCCGCGGAGGCGGAAGTGGTTGGCCTCCTCAAAGTCATGATCTTCCGTAGCCATCCAAAACAAAGGGACAAAGCGTGCTGCGGGGTATTTCTGTTCCAAAACGCGGCACGACTTAATAGCAGAAATGATCTTGTAAAAGAAATAAACGGGCCCCGTGAAAAGACATACCTGATGACCTGTAGTCACGGTAAAACAATCTTCAGAAGCCAGAAAATCAATGGACGGACATTTAATGCGGGCTGCCGCGTATTGCTTTTTCAGGGCTGCATGGAGCGACCCGCGGTGGCGGTAGTTTTCTTTCTTCTCCTCGATCTGGGCACCGAAATTTTCGGGCAGGGGAAACCTGTGATAGAAAGGCTTGAGTCGTTCACCCTCTGCGAGATAATCCAGAATGAGAGGCGATAAAAAACCTGCATCGCTGTAGGGTATTTTTGAAACAGAAAAAGTGATCTTCTCGGCTGTTTTGGGTTCCATTGGGGCAAAAATACGCAAATAAGCAGGAGTTAATATGACGAATGAGGACAAGGCCCCGTCAGAAATGTTCCCGGAATGCTTATTTTTCGCATTTTAAAAACAACAACAAATGAATCTATTTAAATCATACGCAGCCGTGGCCACCCTCCTCCTGTCAGGTGCTGCGGTACTTGCACAAGACGGGGAGCGCATTGAACTCAAAGAAGGAAGCGGCTACGAATTTACAGTGGTAAAAAGCCTCGAGGCCACACCCGTTCAAAACCAATTCAGGACGGGCACATGCTGGAGTTTTTCGGCACTCGCCTATTTCGAAAGCGAGCTCATTCGCACGGGAAAAGGCGAGCACGACCTCAGCGAAATGTACGTAGTTAACCACACCTACCGCGACAAGGCCGACCGCTACGTGCGCATGCACGGCCACACCAACTTTGGCGCGGGTGGCGCATTTGTCGACATCGCTCATGTGTGGAAAAAACACGGAATCGTACCGGAAGAAGTCTACGACGGGCTCAACTACGGCAGCGATCAACACAACCACTCCGAGCTCGACGCCATTCTAAAAGCCTACGCTGATGCCGTGATCGAAAATAAGCAGAAATCGCTGACGCCGAGATGGAAAGAAGGATACGATGCCGTGGTGGACACCTACCTCGGAAAACTTCCTGAAGAGTTTGAATACCAAGGAAAAAAGTACACCCCGCAGACCTACGCCTCTGAGCTCGGGCTCAACATGGACGACTACATTTCCATCACGAGCTACACCCACCACCCGTTTTACGAAACGTTTATGCTCGAAATCCCCGACAACTGGCTCCACGTGCACAGCTACAACCTGCCAATCGACGAGCTGATGAACGTGATGGAACACGCCGTGATGAACGGCCACACCTTCGCCTGGGGCGCCGACGTTTCTGAAAAGGGATTTGCATTTCGCGAAGGGCTGGCCATACTGCCCGAAGACGAAAGCACCATCAAGGTGAAAGGCCGCGACAACCAAAATTTTAGCGATGCCGGCGCCGAGAAAGTCAGCAACGCCTTCGAAGAGCCCGTGAAGCAACTCGAGGTGACCCAGGACATGCGACAAGGCCAATTTGACAATTGGCAAACCACCGACGACCACGGCATGCAGGTGACGGGGATTGTCAAAGACCAAAACGGCGACAAATACTTTACGGTAAAGAACTCATGGGGCACCGAGCACAACGAACTCGGTGGCTACTTCCTGGCCAGTGAGGCCTATGTGAAGCTGAAAACCATGAATATTTTCATCCACAAGGACGCCTTGCCGAAAAACCTGATGAAGAAGCTGAGTCTTTAGTGCGTGCGGATGAATCTATGGTATAATTGGAGCA
Source organism: Flavobacteriales bacterium (assembly GCA_020200995.1). Lineage (GTDB taxonomy): Bacteria > Bacteroidota > Bacteroidia > Flavobacteriales_D > Cryomorphaceae > T3Sed10-241. The sequence continues at coordinate 9,293 of JAIVHQ010000013.1, read as the reverse complement.
AAAAGTCGCAACCACGCGTCACTCAGAAGAAGCCGAAGCAGCGCAGCGAAATCGGCGACTGAAGAGTCTCCCTTTTTATGAGTTACATCGGTCTAATATTTTGGAGACTCTTCACTGCGCTGCGCTCCGTTCTGAGTGACGGGAATGAAGAACTGTTTACTGATTGGTGTAGAAAGTCACAACCACGCGTCACTCAGAAGGAGCCGATGCAGCACAGCGAAATCGGCGACTGAAGAGTCTCCCTTTTTTTGAAGACAACAGATCTCCACAAATGATGCTTTGAACTCCGATAATAAGGAGACTGCTCATACCCACATGCATGCCGCACCGGCACTCGCGAGATCCCGCCCACTGGCCTGCACACGGAGTTCTTCACTGCGCTGCGCTGCGTTCTGAGTGACGTGGTGATGGAACTGTTTACTAATTGGGGCAACTTATTAAAGGCAGCAAAATATCCCGTGCAAACACCCTCAGGTGCAAAGAAAACTTAATCAACCACCCACACCCGCCAAGTTTCCTTATTTTTGCAAATCTTGAAACCGCTCAGCCACGTCTTGGTCTTTTTGGTAAAAGTGTATCAGTACACGTTATCGCCGCTGTTGGGAAGCAATTGCCGACACCAGCCCACGTGCTCACAATATACCATCGAGAGCATCAGGATATGGGGCCCTTTCAAAGGCACCTGGCTCGGAATCAAGAGAATTTCAAAATGTCATCCGTGGGGGACGCACGGTATTGATCCCGTACCCACAAAACAATCAGGAAAAACAGCAGAAACAGAATGATGATGAAAATGAAAATCGCCCTACTATCGGTCATGGCCATCTTGATGGTGGGCTTTGTAGGGTGTGAAGGAAAATCGGGCAACCGCCAATTGAAAGAAGCGGCAGCCATTCACGAGGAGATGCTCGTGAAATACGACTCCATTTACCACGCCCTCATCGACAAGCGCGAAGAAATCGAAGCTCGGATGGAATCTCTGAATGCCGAGAAACAGTCAGCAAACAAGTCCATGCTCCGCAGCATAGAAAAGAGCATTGATATTCTGGAAGGCTGGGAAGAGTCACTGGTGGGCGTCCCTGGTTACGACTTTGAGCACCTGCACGACCACGGAGACGACAGCCACCACCACAAGCATGCCCGCGAAAATGATGATATGCTGCGCGGAATGAGCGACAAGGAAGTACTCGAATTGCAAAAAGCACTGCGCGGAAGGCTCAACGAAGTGGCTGTGGAAATCGGCAACCTGATGGACACCATCGAAAAGTACGAACAACGTGGATAACAGGCCGCGCAGAAACAGGAAATCGCCCGCGATACGCAGCTGGGTGCGCGAGACACACCTGGATGTGGCTCACCTCATCTCGCCGCTTTTCGTGGCCGACGGCGACGATATCCACGAGCCAATCGACTCCCTTCCCGGACAAAACCGCCTCGGGCTCAACGGTCTTCTAAAAGAAGTGGAGACTTCCATGGAATTGGGGATTAAAAGTTTTGTCCTCTTTCCGGCGGTGGCCGATGAATTGAAGGACAAAACAGCTTCCTACAGCCACGACGACGACAACTTCTACCTCCACTACATCAGGGCGGTCAAGGAGCGGTTTCCCGAAGCCGTACTCATGAGCGATGTGGCCATGGACCCCTACAGCAGCGACGGTCACGATGGTTTTGTGGAAGACGGAAAAATACTCAATGATTTCACCCTCGACATCCTGGCGCGTATGAGCTGCGCACAGGCAGATGCGCCCCGCCAATTCGGCCGAAGCTCTCCGCGAAGCCGCCCTCGACGAAAGCGAAGGCGCCGACATATTGATGGTGAAACCCGCACTGTGCTACCTCGACGTCATCTCACTGCTTTCGCAAAACTCAGACCTGCCCATCGCCGCTTACAATGTGAGTGGCGAATACGCCATGCTAAAAGCTGCTGCCGCAAAAGGCTGGCTCGATGAGGACGCCGCCATGTGCGAGATGCTGCTGAGCATACGCCGGGCCGGTGCCAACGTGATACTCACTTATTGGGCCAAGCAATTCGCCCAAAAAATGAAGGAAGGCTATGTTTACCATTGACATTCACACGCACATCCTCCCTGAAAACATACCAAACTTCAGGGAGCGCTTCGGCTACGGCGGCTTTATCAGCCTCGACCACCACAAGCCGTGCTGTGCAAGAATGATGATGGACAACAAATTCTTCCGCGAAGTAGAAGACAATTGCTGGGACGCCGAGGCGCGGATGAAGGAGTGCAACGAGCACCACGTCGATGTGCAAGTCCTCAGCACCGTGCCGGTGATGTTCAGCTATTGGGCCAAGCCGGCACACTGCCTTGAAGTTTCAAAATTTCTCAATGACCACATAGCGGGCATCGTGGCGCGCTACCCGAAGCGCTTCATCGGCCTGGGCACCCTGCCCTTGCAAGACCCTGATCTGGCCATTGAAGAGCTCAGAAGGTGCAAAGCCATCGGGCTGGCGGGTGTTGAAATTGGCTCACATGTCAACGAGTGGAATCTCAACGACCCCATGCTCTTCCCGATATTCGAAGCCTGTCAGGATCTGGAAATGGCCGTATTTGTGCATCCGTGGGACATGATGGGAAAGTCCAAAATGGAGCGCTACTGGCTACCCTGGCTCGTGGGTATGCCCGCAGAAACCTCGCTGGCCATCTGCTCCATGATATTCGGGGGCGTGTTTGAAAAATTGCCAAACCTTCGTGTGGCTTTTGCCCACGGCGGAGGGTCCTTTCCCGCCACCATCGGCCGCATAGAGCACGGCTTCAACGTAAGGCCCGACCTCTGCGCCATCGACAACAATGTAAACCCCCGCGACTACCTCGGTAAGTTTTGGATTGATTCGTTGGTGCACGAAGAATCTGTGCTCGGGCACGTCGTCAGCCTTTTCGGCGAAAATCGAGTGGCGCTGGGCACCGACTATCCCTTTCCGCTCGGCGAACTCGCACCGGGCACCCTGATCCGCTCTTCATCCTTTCCGGAAAAGACCAAAAAAGCCCTGCTGGCAGGCGCCGCACTCGAGTGGCTCGACCTACCCGGCGCAAAATTTTCCTGAACCGATTCCCAAGCCGCAGGGATCGATATTACGACTCCCCATCAACGATTAAGTGTCGAAAATCTGCGACAAACCCACTTAATCAACCGACCACTCTTCATATTTATTTCAGATTTTTTTTCGGTAGCTCACCTTTAATGGTTTACTTTAAGGCGTTAACCCATTATTGAAACCAAACCACAACCACCGATGAAACCATTGATCAAACTTTGCAGTGCATTCGCCCTGCTTTTAGCCACTGTACAAGTGCAGGCACAGTCCAAAACAGCCACACTCCACATGGACGGCACCGTTGAAGTACCCGCCGAGGAAATCACCGACGGAAATTACGACATCGACATATCGGACTTCGATTTTCAGGATGATGCCGAAGCCATTGAATATTTCCGAAACCAAGGTGGTGAATCTCACTTTTACCGCCCCGTGCTCAGCCAAAACAGGGCCGTGCTCTACCTGAAAATCAAAAACCACCCCGACCACGACGCGGCGCAGTGGAATGATTACCTCTCCGATAAGAAACTCCCCATTCCCGCCATTCAACCCGGCAGTGCCGCTGAATAAACCGACCATTAAAGAGCAAAACCATGAAATCTTACATCTTAAAAACGAGCGCTCTTATATGCGGCCTGCTCACCTGGGCCGGCGCTTCTGCCCAGCTCGATATCACAACCGATGACGTGAGCGCAATGAACTTTGCCACAAACCTCGCCGGTAGTGGCGTCACCGTCGTCTCTGCCGAACTTGTATGTCCCGACGGCGCTTCGGGATTTTTCGAGAACGGTGAAACCACCAACATCGGCATCTCTTCCGGAATTCTGCTTACCACCGGGGCTGCAGCCGATGCAGGAGGACCAAGTACTTCAGGCAGCACCACGACAGATTGGGGTGCTGATGGTGACATCGATCTTGACGACCTCGTCAACCCTTTCTCAACCTTCGATGCCTGCTACCTCGAGTTTACTTTTATACCCGACGGTGATGAGGTCGAGTTCACCTACGTTTTTTCTTCAGAAGAGTATAACGAGTACGTTTGCTCGATCTTTAATGACGTGTTTGCCTTTTTCGCCTCCGGTCCCGGTCTCAATAATGTAAACCTGGCATTGCTTCCCGACAGCGACATTCCGGTGACCATCAACACGGTGAATAACGGATCTATCGGATCAAACGGCAGCTTGGCTAACTGCAGCGAGGACGACTTGGGCAACAGCGATTTTTTCGTTGAAAATATCGGTGGCACTTCGATTGAATACGACGGATTTACGGTTCCGCTCAGCGCTTCCCTTGCAGTGACTCCCGGTGAGGAATATACTTTCAAGCTCGCCATTGCGGATGTGGGTGACGGCACCTTCGATTCAGGGGTCTTTATAGCCTCACAAAGCCTCACCTCGGAAGTATGCGAAGTAAGCGGCGGTGTGCTCACTGCCGATCCCGCAGCAGGTTTGTGCAACCTCGGAGCCGGAGGAGCTTCGGAAGTTAACCTCACCGTAGATGACAATGCCGGTGAAAACAGCGTCTTCCTGCTTACCGACACAGCAGGCATCATCATAGCCACAGCAGCTGATGGAAACTTTGACCTTGAGGAAATAACCGAAAACTGGACGGAATCGACCTACGTATTTTGGCACCTCGCCTACAATGGTGAAGTGCTCGGACTCGAAACCGGTGAAAACGCACAGGACATCTCCGGGATATGCTTCGACCTTTCAAACCCCGTGCAGCTAGCGCCCTTTTTCGCGGAAGCGGGAGAAATATTCACCTTTGATTCATTGAATGTATGCCTTGACGAGCAAACGGGGATAGACATCATTACAACTGATGAAGACTTGGGCTTTGACCAAAACACCACGTGGATCATCACGGATCCCGCGCTCACCATTGTAGACACAGAAAGCACTCCGCCCTTCATTTTTGCGGAAGCGGGCTCCTTTTCGGTTTGGAAACTGGCCTTTTCGGGAAATGTGGAAGGCCTGGAAGTCGGTGCGAATGCCGGAGCAATCTCGGGAACCTGCTTCGACCTGTCAAATCCGATCGAGGTTACCGTGGAAGACTGCTTGCCCCAAGGCTGTCAAGTTGATGGCGGTGTGATTTCGACCACCTCTCCCCTCTCCTTTTGCAAAAGCGACGAAGAGGCCCCCAACCTGTTTGTAATCGACCTCGAAGGCGCTTCGGGTGAGAACAGCCTCTACATCGGCGCATGGCAAAACGGCAACATCTTTATGACTAGTGAGAGCAATACCTTCGACCTGTCGGGAGTGCCCGGTAACGGCATCTGCCTGTTCTACCACCTGAGCTACGACGGAGAGATATCGGGAGTCGAGAATGGCAGCAATGTGAGCAATATCGAAGGAGCCTGCTTCGACCTCTCCAACGGCATCGAAGTACAGGAATACTTCGCAAATGCGGGAACCATATCGACCACTGACAGCACGGAGCTGTGCGCCGAAGACTTCTCGTCGGTGAGCGTATCGGTATCAGGTCTCGGCGGCGCCAACGGACAAACGTCCGGTTGGATCGTAACCGACGAAAACCTCATCATCACTTCCATCTCGGGTTCACCGACTTTTGTATTCGACCAGGCCGGCGAATTTCTGATTTGGCGCATCGGTTTTGTCGGAGAGATCGACGGCATTGAAATCGGTGCCGATGCCGGAGCAATTTCGGGCACCTGCTTCGACTTGTCGAATGCCATTGGCGTGAGCGTGGAAAACTGCGAAGTACCCGCATGCAATGCCGACGGAGGCGTGCTCACCACCGATGCCGATCCCGCTTTTTGCAATACCGAAGCGGGTCCTGTTGATATTTCGGCTGAAGAAGACCCGACGGCAGCAGGGCAGTCAATCCTTTGGTTGATCACAGACGCCGACGGAACCGTGCTGGCAAGCGACCTCGAACCTCCTTTCGTTTTTGCGGAAGCGGGAACCTACCTGGTGTGGCGCTTGGGCTACTTCGGGGAGCTATCAGGTACGGACCCAGGCAACAGCGCTTCGGAAATCCAGGGCGATTGCTTTGACCTGTCCGACCCGTTTGAATTTACATCAGTGCAATGTCCGGGCATTCCTGCATTTTCGAATTGCATAGGGTTTGAAACATACTACACCGGCTACCCTGAAAACGGAAGCGACAACAAACTCTACAACGTATACATCGAGGACGGCAATGCCGATTTTATTGAAATCTCCGGCTTCTCCACCGCCGACAACCACATTGCAGTGACCAAAGACAACCTCATATACGCCGTCCGCGGCAGCAATATCGACATCTTTGATCCCGTGACGGGCGAGTACCTTCTGGAAAGTATACCCATCGTAAATGAAAGCGGCCAGTCTTTGAGCCAGTTTCCCTCAGCGGTAACCGACGGCAACGATGACTTGTGGCTGGCCCGATCGGCAAACAATACCATATATAAGGTGACCTTCACAGAAACCCAGGCCATAGCAGTGCCCCGGTTTACAGGCTTACCCGTATCAGGGGGAGACCTGGTCTTCACGGAAACGCAATTTTCCGGAGAAATCCTTTGGCTGGCCAACCGCACCACCAATACCTTATACAATGTCACCCAAGGAGGCTCAATAACATTGCCGCTGACCGAAATTAACGGTGTATCAGTGATGGAAGACGGAAAGTTGCTGTTTGCCAACGGAGCGGCAGGTGCTGCCGGCGGACTGTATGTGTACGATCCTGAGGCAGAAGTCCTCGATCAGCTCACAATCTCAGACGGCCCTTCGGCTTTTTTCAACGGCGATCTGGCGGGCGGATGCATCAACATTCCGTATTTACCCTTGCAAGGTGAATGCTATGCCACAGAAGTGGTCGAATACATTGAAGGGAGCAACATCAACGGCGGCTTCATACCCTCGGAGCGCACCGACCCCGGGCAGGCCTTAGGTGCTCCTGAAGGAACGGACGCATTGGTTTTTGTAAGCCTTGGATACGGAGGCTCACTCACGCTTTCATTTAACGGAATCATCCCCAACGGCCCCGGCTACGACCTGGAAGTATTGGAAACCAGCTTCGGAACCCCCGGATGTGCATCCTATCCCGAGTACGCAGATGTGTATGTATCCACAGATGGTGAGTCCTTCCTCTACGCGGGAACCGTTTGCAAAAGCGAGCCGTTTATTGACATCAGCGAAGCATCACCCGTGATGGGTTATGCCAACTACGTGAAAATCTTGAACAATGACGGGATGACAGGCACTTTCGATGCCTTTGATATAGATGGTGTGGTGGCATTGCACAATTGTGAAGGAGAGGAAGACAGCGCGCCGGGAATGGAGCAGGTTGCATGGACTGAACCACACGGAATACTCAGCTCATACCCCAACCCCGGACCAGGCATCTCGAATGTGACCTTTACAGTGCGCAATTCGGGAAAGGCAGTACTTGAGGTATTTGACAGCAGCGGAAGGAATATTCAGACCATCTACAGTGGCGATGCGGAAGCCGAATTGGAATACAGGTTCCAATTTAATGGAGAACACCTTCCCAATGGGCTGTACGTGTACAAGCTGACCACAGACAGGGAAACTGTGATTCACAAATTTCTCTTGGCCCGATAAAACAGAATTTAGGCAGTTAACTTCAAAACAAGCCGCAGCTCAAAAGTTGCGGCTTTTTTTTTCCAAAAAAAGATGATTTCACCACGTGGCGGCACAAATACAAAATCGACGAAGCCTCATGTAAAGGAGAATACAGAGTAAACCGGGAAATGCGAATTTTTTTTTACCCTGCTGAAAAGCATCGTGCCACAACTTATCGAATTCATTAACAAAATATTAACAGGTTATTAACCGAATGAAATCTGTGTATCCGAGAAACTTCAATAAACTTTGATCACTAAAAACTTGCGTATTCATCGGGTAAATCATTAACTTCGACGAACCAAAAATGATTTTTAAGCTTTGTTGGCTTAGAAATTGAAACTTTTCATTAACCTAATATCTACCATTATGAAGATGTATTTTACCAAAGCGTTGGGGGTCTGTTTTACCTTCTTCGCATTTTATTTACTCTCCGCCACGGGCGCGAGCGCACAGGAGTGCTCCGCAGTCCCTGAAGGAGAGTTGTTCTGCCAGGTTGACGTGAACAGTCCGGAATACGCGGCTGTCATTGCGGCTGACCCTTTCTGTTGTGACAACTCTTGGGATGGAATCTGCCAAGGTGATTATGATGATTTGGGCGGGCCCTCAAGCCCCGCAGCTGAGTGTGTTCCTGATTGCCCCGATTTAGACGCCAATATCGGCGATGCATGTGACGACGGAGATCCTCTGACAACGGGATCAACAGTCGACGCAGAATGCGATTGCACCGGCGGCGTATTAATTGGTGACCTCGAATGCGAAAACTCAACGCAGTTTCCCGGTGCGGCTGTTGTATTGAACAATGATGCTGTTGTGCAGACTATCTCAAGTTGTAATTTCGCAACTGAGTACTCTGTAATCACCAATGTGGAAGCTGGTGCTGATTACGAGTTTACAGTTAGTGCAAACAACTACATCACCGTACGCTCAGGTGCTGTTAATGGACCCGTAATAGCTGCGGGAGCGTCTGCTGTAAGTGTTACTGGTGTTTCGGGAGTTGATCTCTTCGTTCACTGGACGGTTGACGCTGCATGCAACACCGCAACGTCATGTGTATTTACCACGGTTCAATGTACCACATGTTCTTCTCCCCTCGATTGCGAAGGCGTGGAAGGTGGTTCTGCCTTACCGGGCACAGCTTGTGACGACGGCAACCCCGCGACGGTCGGAAGCGAATGGAACGAAGAATGCGAATGTACAGGAGGAGTTGTTCCTGCAGACAATGAGGTTTGCGCGGGCGCACTTCCCGTAGAATGCGGTGGGTCTGTTTCAGGCTCCACAGTAGGCACTCTGAATGATGATCTGCCTTCCTGCGGAACGACAAATGGAACCGGTGGTGGTGTTTGGTACACTTACACTGCTCCTTATGACGGTACTGCCACTTACGACCTGTGCGATACTGACTATGACAGCAAAATTCGTGTTTTCTCAGGATCATGCGAAGCACTTGAATGTGTAGGAGGAAACGATGACAGCTTTGGTAACTGCGGTTCTGGTGGGGCTTCTTTCCTGGAAGCCGACATCGAAGCAGGTGTGACGTACTACATCCTCGTGCACGGTTTCAGCGCTAATGAAGGGAATTTCACACTCAACCTTTCTTGTGAGGAAGCTCCCGTATTTGACTGCCCTGAGGAAGAAGCCAACATCGGCGA
>JAIVHQ010000222.1 GCA_020200995.1 Flavobacteriales bacterium | reverse complement strand
GGGCTTCGTAGGTCGAGAGGTCGGCGGGATCGACGCGCTCCTTGCTGTACGCAAAAATGCGGGCGCGGAGGGTTTGGGCAAACCAATTCCCCTCGGGATCGCGCAAGTGGGCGGGAATGGCGGCGTTCAGTTTTTCAGATGTCACGGGTTGAAAAAGGCCCTTTTCTTTGGCCATGGTCAGCCGCCCCGCATCAACGGTGAAGAGCAGGTCGGCGGGCGATTGCTCCCCTTCGTTCTCTAACCGCACGATGAGTTCGTCGGCGCTCGCCTTCACAAGGTTGACTTTAATCCCGGTCTCGGTTTCAAAGTTTTCGAAAATTTGACGGTCCACTTCGTAGTGGCGGTGGGTGTAAATGTTGACCTCTTCAGCCTCAGCATCGGTGTTACCGCCCGAGAAACAGGATGAGGTCAAAACTGCAATGGAAAGAAAAATTATGGTAGATCGTAGCATGTGCGAATTGATTTAGTTCTGCAAAGATACCACAGCCGTTCGGAGTTTGAATACCGCACAAGTGGTAGATTAACGGGATGCCCTGCTTCGGTCAAAAGCCCTACTTTTAGCGTTGAGTTTTTATCAAAATCTAAAAAATCAATCCTATGAAAAGAAACACTTTGTTTTTCCTCCTGATCGGCGGCCTTGCTTTTTGGAGCTGTCGCGGCGATACAGGCCCTCCCGGCCCACGAGGCCCTCAAGGCCCGGCTGGTGAAGCCGCCCTCACCAAAGATGTCTTTGAAGTTCAGGTCAATTTTACTGCCCAGAATGAATACTTCGAGGCGCTCGTCCTCGATCCGCCCATCGGGCAAAACGACATTATTCTGGTGTACCTGCTTTGGGAAGTGATTGAAGGAGACACGGATATTTGGCGCCCGCTCCCTCAGACCAGTCCTGAATTTACCGAGCAGCAGATTTTCAGAATCGTGGCTTTGGAAACCGCGGGGATGATTGGCGAGCCGGATGATTACGAATATGAAACGGTGATGGAATTCATTGGGAAAACCGACGCCGACTTTAGGAAGATTGACTTGAGGGTGGGGAAGTAGGTCGGTTTTCTGCCTATTAGAACACAGTTCATCATCCATGTCACTCAGAACGCAGCGCAGCGCAGTGAAGAGTCTCCAAAATATTAGACTGAATTTTTAAAAAGGAGACTCTTCAGTCATCCGCTTCGCTCCTTCCTTCTGAGTGACGGGAGCTGTGACTCTGTACTTCAATTAGTACGCAGTTCATCATCCACGTCACTCAGAACGTAGCGCAGCGCAGTGAAGAGTCTCCAAAATATTAGACAAATTTTTTAAAAGGAGACTCTTCAGTCATCCGCTTCGCTCCTTCCTTCTGAGTGACGGGGGCTGTGACTCTGTACTTCAATTAGAACACAGTTCATCATCCACGTCACTCAGAACGCAGCGCAGCGCAGTGAAGAGTCTCCAAAATATTAGACTGAATTTATAAGAAGGAGACTCTTCAGTCAGCCGTTCCGCTGCGCTCCACGGCTTCCTTCTGAGTGACGGGAATTGTTACCTTGTATTTCTATTAGTACAGAGTTCGTCATACCCGTCATTCAGATGGAGGCCCTCAGGCCGACTGATGAATCTCCCTTTCTATCGGAGCGTAAAGTTAATCGGGCAGGGAGTTATTCGCATGCCGATATTATAGGGATCGAGCATGAACGAACTTTTGATTTCAGAGAAAAGGGAGACTCTTCACTTCGCTGCGCTACGTTCTGAGTGACGGGAGTTGCAAACCGCTACTCCAATCGGAGTCCAGTCTTAAAGCCAAATGGCTGAGTTGGCTCGATTGAGATCGACAGCCACTAAAAAAGCCGCATGAACGCCCTGAAGGCATTAATGCGGCTTATTTTTTACCAATTTACAAAAGGCCGATTCAGCTCTTCAATTTCTGACCCAGCGCATTGTTGTAAATCTCGGCTGCGTCGTCGATGAAGCCGAAGTGTGTGTCGTCTACCACCATTTTGCCGCGGGTCACATGGCCGAGGAGGGTGAAGGGGACTTTGAGTTCGAGCAGCATTTCGATAAGTTGTGTTTCCATGTCGCTGTCGATGGCAGTGAGGATGCGGCTCTGCGCCTCTCCGAAGAGGAATGAGTCCATCCGCACGGCGGCATCCGAAGTGATGTCAAAGCCCATGCTGCGGTTCAGGCCCATCTCTACGAGGGCGGTAAAGAGGCCGCCGTCGCTCACGTCGTGGGCGGCGTTGATGATGCCCGCATCAATGAGCTTGAGCACGGCGCGCTGCACGGCGTATTCGCGGTCTAAGTCAAAATGGGGTGCGGGGCTGAGCCTCACGCCGTGATGCGACACGAGGTATTCGCTGCACCCGATGTCGTCCACCGATTCGCCTATCATAAAGATGAGGTCGCCCTTTTCCTTGAAGTCAAGGGTCATGCGCTTCTTCTTGTCTTTGATAATGCCGATCATCCCGATGGTGGGAGTCGGAAATACAGGAATGGTTTCCTTGCCGCCTTTCACCGTCTGGTTGTAGAAACTCACGTTTCCACCGGTTACGGGGGTGTTGAATTTCAGGCAGCTCTCGCTCATCCCTGCGATTGCGTTTACAAATTGCCAGTACACCTCGGGATTGTACGGATTGCCGAAGTTGAGGCAATTGGTCACCGCCGAGGGCTCTCCGCCGCTGCACGCAATGTTTCGCGCCGCTTCAGCCACGGCGATCGCCGTTCCCTTTTTGGGGTCGGCGTGCACGTAGCGGGCGTTGCAATCTACCGTCATGGCCAGGGCTGAGGGTTTGCCTTTGAGGTTTACCACGCCGGCATCGCTCGGTCCGTTGGTGCTCATGTTGCGCGTACCCACCATGGTATCGTATTGCTCGTACACCCAGCGCTTGGAGGCGATGTTGGGATTTCCGAGCAGCTGCATGGCCACTTCCGTAAAATCGGTGGGCTCGGGGATGTCGTCGATGTTGAATTTCTTGCTTTCCGCAAAATAAGCGGGCTCGCTGTATTCGCGGTCGTACACCGGGGCGCCGCCGCCGAGCACGAGGTCGTGCGCAGGCACATCCGCCGCGAGTTCGCCGTTCATGTAGTACTTCAGGCGGCCGCCTTCGGTCACTTCGCCGATCTGAACCGCGTGGAGGTCCCACTTATCAAAAATGTCTTCTACAATTTTCTCTTTGCCTTTCTTCACCACCACCAGCATGCGCTCCTGCGATTCGCTGAGGAGGATTTCAAAAGGCTTCATGCCCTCTTGCCGCGTGGGTACCTTGTCGAGGTCGATGCGCATTCCGAATCCGTTGGTGGCGCTCATCTCGCTGGTAGAGCAGGTTATGCCCGCCGCGCCCATGTCCTGCATACCCACAATGGCATCGGTCTTGGCGAGTTCGAGAGAACCTTCGAGCAGGAGTTTTTCCTGAAAAGGGTCGCCCACCTGCACTGATGGCAGGTCGGCAGCCGACTCCTCGCTCATGTCTTTGCTGGCAAAGCTGGCCCCGTTGATGCCGTCCTTGCCCGTGGCCGAACCGACGATGCACACCGGATTGCCCACGCCGTGGCTCGTGGCCGATATCATGTCTTTGGGATCCATGATGCCCACGCTCATGGCATTGACCAGCGGGTTGGTTTGGTACACCTCGTCGAAGAAAACTTCCCCGCCGAGTACCGGAATTCCGAAGGCGTTGCCGTAATCGCCAATGCCTTTTACCACGCCGCGCAGAATCCATTGCGTGTGGGGATCTTCGATTTTGCCAAAGCGCAATGAGTTGAGCTGGGCGATGGGTCGCGCACCCATGGTGAAAATGTCGCGGTTGATTCCGCCCACGCCGGTGGCCGCACCCTGGTAAGGCTCGATGGCCGAGGGATGGTTGTGGCTTTCGATTTTGAAAGCGCAGGCCAGACCGTCGCCGATGTCTACCAGTCCGGCATTCTCCTGACCCGCCTCCACGAGGAGGTGTGGGCCGGTGCGTGGCAGGGTTTTGAGGTATTTGATCGAGTTCTTATACGAGCAGTGCTCCGACCACATGATGCCGAAAATTCCGAGTTCGGTAAAGTTGGGCGTGCGGCCGAGCACTTCTTTTACTTTCTCAAATTCTTCAGGCAGCAGGCCGAGTTCAACGGCTTGTTCGAGGGTGGCTTCGTCTTTGGTAAGGGTGTCCATGGGCTTGGGTGTTTTGGCGCAATCTGCTTCCGCAAAAGGGGGATAGCGTGTGCGGTACAAAAGTACCAAATACTTGGGGAAGGGCGGCGGGCATCGTTGTGCTATTTGGGCGTGGGTTTTGCTGAGCTGTGCAAAATGCGGTATTCGGAAAGCAGCTCATCAACTTTCTGCCGCAAAATTTGTGCTCTCTTCTGAATTATGAGTGCTTTGATTGCTTTAGTAAGCTATAAACTGGCTTAATAAATGTCATCACACCTGTCCAAAACGATGAAAAAATGACATGATCTCGTTTCCCTAATTTAGGGGTCGCCAAACAAAAACGAAAATCATGTCATCCTCAAAATTAGGTATCTTTTCTCAAGTTTTACAATTGATTGACAGAAACACTTTTTCAAGGCTTGTAAAGAAGCACGAAAGTGATAAGCATTCAAAAGGCATCAACACGTGGACTCACTTTGTATCGATGCTTTTCATGCAGTTAGCATCAGCCAACTCTTTGCGAGACATCACCAATGGGTTGCGCAGTGCCACAGGGAATTTGAACCACTTTGGTGTGTTGAGGGCGCCCTGCAAGTCATCTCTGAGCTATTTGAACAAGCACCGATCTTCAGACATCTTTCAAGAGTTATACTTTGAACTGTTTGATTATTTCGAGCCATCGCTCCAAAAGCGAAAGCAGTATGCCCGCCGCATAAAGCGCAAGATATTTATCATGGATTCAAGTGTGATACCGCTCTCCCTGAGCCTTTTTGATTGGGCCAAATTTCGTACGCGCAAGGGAGCCGTTAAATTGCACGCAGTGTTGGACTATTCCACAGGTCTTCCCGCTTATGCCGTGCTTACTGACGGAAAAACCCATGACGTTCGCGCAGCCAAGCAGACAAGTTTTCCCGCCGAATCGGTGCTGGTGGTCGATCGTGCTTACGTCGACTATCAGTGGCTCGCTGATTTGGACAGCAGCCGTGTCATTTTCGTCACACGGCTAAAGTCTAATGCTGATATCGCTGTGGTAGATAAATTTCTTACCAATGAAAAGCATGAGCACATTCTTTCGGACGAAGACATTGAACTTACAGGGTTTTACAGTTCCAGGAAGTACCCCGGCCGCTTGCGTGTGGTGCGTGTATACGATGCTGAGAACGATCAAACACTCACTTTGCTAACCAACCAGTTGTCTTGGACAGCAGATACGATTTCACAGCTCTACAAGGCCCGTTGGGCCGTAGAAGTGTTTTTCAAGCACCTCAAGCAGCTTTTCCGAGTCAAAACATTCGTAGGAACCTCCGCCAACGCAGTACGCATCCAGATGTGGTGCTCAATGATATCTATGCTGCTGATTAGCCACCTTAAATCAAAGGCCGATTTTAAGTGGAACCTGTCAAACCTTATCACATTTCTTCGAATCAATCTTTTCGTCAAAATTGATCTGTGGGAATGGGTGAACCACCCCATTAATGAAACTGCCAATGCACCCCCGGAGCAAACGCTGTTTACATGACATAGGGGTAGAATTTAAAAAAGTAGATTTTTGAGCTTTTCAAGTCGGGCAATTACCTCATCAAATGCCCCTTCATTGAATTGGTTCGCGTTGTGAGCTCCAAAGTTCCAAAGGGTGTGAAGGCTCCCCGAAAAATATACCCGGCGGCCTTCATACCGATTAAGAACTATGTTTTGAAACCAAAACAAGGTATCGTCGCAAAGCGCCTGAAGCGCTGTTGGAATTTGCCACTTATCTATCCCCAAATTCTTGTCTGTCTTTCGAAATTTCCCGGCCCACGCCCACACTTCGCCGTACATACGCTTGTGCAGGTTACAAACAAACTTTTCGGTTAAAATGGTTTCCGGTTTCGCCTTTCGACCCAGCACCCATTGCATGGCCTCCTCAATATTTTGCTGCTCGAATTCATCGAGTTCTTCGCGGGTGGCAATGGCGGGAATCAACAGCCCTTCCTTTTCATCCTCGTCTAAATGGGTTTGTCCATCGATGTTTTCCGGATCTAATCCCATAGAGCTTTTGGAAGTTCTTGTTTGATTGTTCGGGTCCGTTCTTCAATTGCTTTATTGAGTCTTTCAGTTGAGTTTCCCTGGGCTTCGAGCTTCATGGTGTCGGATGTTCGAGACACTATTTTTGTCGCCATAGATCGTGCCTTTTTGTCAATGTAGTTTTCTATTGATCCGTCTTTGGGAACAAAGCCGTATACAAAATCCATGTCAAGCGCCCTTGCGGTTTCCCTCAATGACCTGAGGGTGATTGAGCCCTCTTTTTCTCTTGTTTCAATTGATTGAACGCTTTGTTTTGTAACGGCAAGTTTATTCGCCAGTTGTTGCATTGACATACCGAGCGCCAATCGAACGGCTCTTACCCAGCCCGTCGGAGGGTTCGGTAACTCGCGAGCGCGTGAAAATCTCTTTATTCTCGATTCAAGTTGTTCTATTTGGAGCTTCTTTTTGTTCATGTGAATTGATTTCGTTCATGAGGCTTAAACAAAAGTAAGGCTAATACTTGACAAAATAAAATATAAAGTCAGGTTATAGTGTGACTTTTAAAAATAGTAAGTCAATATATAACCTGACCTTAATAAAAATAAGTCAGGGAGACCCCTGATTCCTGAGCTTCATAAAGCTCTCTTGTAAGGGAAACATCCTGTTTTATTCAGGACTTAACTGCAAGCCGATTTTATAGGTCGACCCTTCGGGCATTCTGCCGACTTGTTCGACCCACCTGTTTTTCACCAAAATTTCAAATATGCCGGGCTGATCACCCGAAGCGGTTTTTAAAACCTCCTCACATCCAAGTCCACCTCCTCAAACTTCTCCGGAGTCTCAATCACCTCGGCCAGCTTTTTCGCCACTTCTTCGCTGCTGCTTAATTGACCGTCGGCTTTGAGGTCGAGGAAGCGCTGAAGGTTGCTGAAGTCTTTTTCATTGGCGCTGCGGATTTGGGTTTGCATTTCGGTGTCGACCACACCCGGGGCCACGGCAAAAACGCGGATGCCGTTCCCCTCCATGTCGCACTCTTCGGCGGCCACACGGCTCAGCATATCGGCGGCGGCTTTGGAGGCGCAGTAGGCCGCCCAGCCGTCTGCGGGACTTTTGCCCGCGCCGGAACTGATGTTGAGGATCACCCGCTTCCCGCCGTGTCCGCCGTAGCGGTCAATAAAGGCATCCATGAGGTAGGCCACGGCCGTGACATTTACATCCATTACCTTGCGAAAACTCGCGCGTTCTGTGCTTCCGAGGTGGCCGATGTCGCCGAGGAGGCCGGCGTTGTTCACCAGCACTGCTTCGTCGCCCCGTTGCAGCGCGGGGAAGATGCCGTCCGCTTCTTTGTCGAGCCGTTCGAGGTCGCTAAGATCCATGCGGTGGTGGGTGTAGCGCTCATGGGCTATGGTGGCTTCGGAGCGGGCGATGCCGATTACTTTCGTATTTTGCTTTTTCAGGAAATGCGCAGCGAGGGCCTTCCCTATGCCCTTGGTGGCGCCCGTGATGATGAGGTATTGTGTCATATTGCGAAGATAACAATGCGAGGGGAGACCCCTCAAAGTGTTTTGAACTCAAAACGAAAAGTGGGTAAAATCGTTTTGAGTTCAAAACAATTCATGACTTCAATACAAGTCCAGCGCTGAGCATGGACTTTATGGACAGCCACTATTCACCTCTGCTCCGCATTACGGATGTCACAGCGGAGCAGTTTCCTTGATTTAAAAATCAGAACACGAGAAATATTGTAACTCATAAACCGCGATCCTCCGCAGCGATATTCATTCGCTGCCTTGCAGGATCTTCGACCTGCGGAAGGTTTAAACAAGAAAGCCCTTGAAAGCTCAGATTTCGAAGATAGTTCCGTAGGTCAGAGACCCTGGCTTTAGCATGGGACAGATGTCACAGCGGAGCAATTCTGTCGTACTGAAAATTTTATTCCTCCTCAGGCACGTACAACAACTCCCCCTCCACGAAATCATACAACGTAAGCCGCCGCAGGTCGAAGTAGGCCACCCAATAGTCGCGCAGGGCGCGCACATACGAGCGTTTGGCTTCGTCTTTTTCCGAAAGGGCAATGTTGAGGTTGGTAATGTCGACCTTGCCCGTGAGGTAGCGGTTTTGGGCCACCTTGTAGCGCTCGTCGGCCACCTCGTCCGATTTTTTGGCAATTTTCAATTGGTTGCGCAGCATCACAAAGCGCCGCACAAGGGTGATTATTTCCTGGTCAAAATTCTCTGTCTCCTGGTCGAGGATGTATTGGTTCAGCTCACGGTTGGCCATGGCCGTTTCGATGCGGGCGCGGTTGCGGCCCCAGTCCAGAATGGGCACCCGAAATCCGATGTCGATGCGCTGCTGCACGTTGGGGTCGTTCCAGGCGGCGTCGAGCATGGTGCCGGCGCTGTTTAGTCCGTATGCCGCAGTGATGTTGGTCTGTATGCGCTGTCGCTTGGCTTCTTCCACATCGCGCTCGGCTTCGATGCGCTGCCGCTCAAAAGCGATGTAGTCGGAGCGGTTCATACGGGCGTAGCTCAGGGCATCGGCCAGCGGAATGTTGAATTCGGGGATGTAATCGGGCGAGATGAGCACGAGGGTGTCGGCGTCGCGCAGGCCGAGGTAATTGCGCAGGAGCAGCCCCGCCGTCTCCAGGTCGAGCAGCGATTGCGATACATCCTGCTGCGACCGCAGGAGCTGCAGCTCTACCTGCAGCAGCTTGTCCTTGCTCGTGGTGCCAATGTTGTAGCGGCCCTCTTCGATTTTGTAAATCGTATCGTTGTTCAGCAGGTTGAGCTGCGCGATCTGATAATTGATCTGCGCGTCGAGGTGGTCGAAATAAAAACTCACCGCCTCGCGCGACAGGAATTCCATTTCTTCCACAAAGCTGCGTTTGCTCTCCTCATAGCGGAGGGGTTCGGTGCGGCGGTCCCACTTCAGTGGGTTAAACCCGAAAAGCGGCTGGTCGAGCTGCAGGTTTACCACCGTGGTATTGAATCGGGTGAGATCGAGGAGTTGGTCTGAAAAATAATTCAAATTGCTGTTGACCGAAAGGTTTCCCCCCGTGAGTGCGATGGGCTGGTTGAGGCTGAGGTTCATGCCGCTGTTGAATTGCTCGCGGTCAATGTAGTTGATGGTACCGTCGTCGAGGCGGTTGGTCAAAAAGTCGCGGTTGTAGCCCGGAATTTGTCCTTGCAACGCCAACTGGGGATTGTAGTCGGACTTGAAAAGGCGGTACTGCCAGTAGCGGTTTTTCAGCCGGGTTTCCGCTTGCTTGGCGGCGGGCGATTGGCCCCTGGCCAGGCTGATGACTTCTTCCAGGCCGAGGGTTCGCACATCTTGCTGCGCACTGAGCGATTGCACGGCCGCGAAAACGGTGATGAGCAACATCAAACTTTTATTCATAGCGCAATGAGTTAATGGGGTTTTGATCCGCCGCCCTGCGCGCGGGAGTGATGCCGAATATAAGGCCCACAGCGGCAGCCACACCGAATGAAATCACAATGGAGGCGAGGGAGATCACCGTCTTGATACCCGCAAATTGGCTCACACCGTATGCCAGCAGCACCCCGAGCACGATCCCGAGCACCCCGCCCGATACGCTGATGAGCACCGACTCAAACATGAATTGATATACGATGTCGGTCTTCTTGGCACCGAGTGCCAGCCGCAGCCCGATTTCCTTGATGCGCTCCAGCACCGAGGCCAGCATGATGTTCATGATCCCGATACCGCCCACCAGCAGCGATATGCCGGCGATGGCCCCGAGCACATAATTGAAAAGTTCGTTGTTGCGTTGCTGCTGCTTCAGTAGGAGTTCGGGAATTTCGATCTGGTAATCGACCACGTCAAAATGGGTGCGGCTCAGCAGGCGCGAGGCAATGTCGGCGACGGGGGTGAGCATCGCCGTCTCGTCCACCTGCACCACCATGCGGTCGAGTTGGTGGTAATTTTTGCCGCGGTTGCGCATGGCTTCTTCGTCTTCCTCTTCGTTCGAATTGGCCTGCCTGATCATCGATTCGGTCACGAGGTCGCGGTTTTTGTAGCGGATCAGCACCGTTTGCAGCGGGCTGTACACATCCATGTTGTAGTCGCGGATGCCGAGGTTTGAGCGGCTTTGATCGGTGATAAGGCGCTGTTCCAGCACGCCGATAATCTCAAGCCAGTGCTGTCCGACCTTGATCTTTTTGCCGAGGGCATTTTCCGTCGGGAAAAATTTGTTCTTGATCGTCTTGCCGATGATGCACACCGCGTCGCCGCGCTCCAGGTGGGCGGAATTGAACATCTTGCCCTCCGACAGGTCAAAATTGAAGATTTCGAAATACACGGGCTCCACGCCCACGATTTTTGCCGAACGGCGTATACCGCTGCTGATGATGTAGGTATCCAGAATAATCTCGGGACTCACCTTGCGAATATTGGGCACCATTTCGGCCAGGGCATCGGCGTCGGAGAGCCGCAGTCCGGGCGAGAATTTTTCCCGCTCCCTTGCGTTGCCCGCTTCGGCGAGGGCCTCCTCGCGCTGCTCTATCACGGGGGTGATCACGATGTTGTTGACCCCTACGAGTTTCATCTGCTCGTTGAGTTCCTGCTGGGTGCCATTGCCGATGGCGAGCATGGCGATCACCGCCGCCACGCCAAAGATGATTCCCAGCGCCGTGAGCAACGACCGGGTGCGGTTGCTGATCAGCGCTTCGAAGGCAATGTAGAAATTGGAAAGAATGCGTTCGTTCATTACTTCGCCGATTGGCTGAAGCCCTTGATTAGCTTTTCGACATCGACGTCATCCGGCATTTCGGGCTTGGTTTCGGGGACTTCTTCCCGGTTGTTTTTTTGTCGCTTCCCGTCCATTTCCGGCAGCAGGGCCACCGATTTATTATCCATTCCGTCCACTTCGTTCATGTACAGGATGTCGCCTTTTTCCAATCCCGCTTTTACCACCACTTCATTGCGGTTGGCAGCTCCGAGCTGCACTTCCTGCTTTTCGGTGTTCATGCCATTTTTACGAAATACATAGGTGATCGAATCATCCTGATTGAAAAGGCACTCGAGCGGAATGAAGAGTGCATCATCCATTTTTTCGGTGACGATGCGGTTGCTCGTGGTCATCGCGGGCCGCAGCAGGTCATCCTTCTCATTGATTTCGATGGTGACCCGAAATACCTTGGCGTCGGAGTTGGGGCGCTGCTCGCCCACGTTAGCGACTTGCAGTACCTTTTCTGAAAATTCCTTGTCGGGAAAAGCGTCGAGCCCGATCACAGCTTGCTGACCGGCCTGCACCCGTCTGATGTCCACTTCGTTCACATAAGTAACCGATATCATGGTTGACAGGTCGGGGAGGGTGGCTACCACGGGGTTCCACGCGCTGATTTGGGAGCCTTTTTTCACGGCCCGGCCGTTGTAGTCTTTTTTGTAAATCACCATTCCATCTTCGGGGGCGAGGATTCTAAAGCTTTGCATCAATTCCTGCATGCCCTGAAGGCTGCGGTTGGATTTTTCTTTGTTCAGGGCCACTTCGCGCATTTTAGCCACGTTTTGATCGCGCTTTATTTTATAATTCTCTCTGGCCTGATTCAGGGCCCTCACCGCTTTGTCGTGGTCTATCTCGGCCTGGCGGATGGTGGCGGGCGGCTCGTATCGGCTCTGGTCCAAGATGAGTTGCTTTTCGTCAACGGCGTATGAGAGGTTGATCAATTCATCGCGCGCCTGGCGCATATCGAGCGTGGTGTCGAGCTTGGTTTGTATGAATTGAGATTCGATTTTTTCCAGCTCCAGCTGTGCGTCTTTGATGTTGTTGGTCAATTCGCTGGGGTCGAGGCTCGCCACAAAATCACCTTTTTTCACGATGGTGCCTTCATCGATGAGGTCCTGAATGGTCATGTTCCAGATCCGGTAGTTCCGCGTGCCTTGAGGGCCGAGGATTTCGACAGAATTTTTGGCTTCGAGCTCGCCGGTCGTGGTGACGTCGACCACAAACTCTCCCGTGCGCACTTCGGCCGTGATGCCCGCCTCATCGGCAGCTCCCGAAACGGTTGCGAAGTACACAATGGCGATAAGGGCAATTGCGGCAAGCGATGCAAGCAGTACTTTTGATTTCATCCGCGGTTTATTTGAAGGGGTTAAAGTTGTGCATTTTTTTTCGGCCTTTCGGCAAAATTCGAGGGCCCGAGGGCCATCGATGCTCAGCGGGGTGAGGAGCATCAGCCATTGGCACAGGCTTTTTTTGTTGTCCTGATCGTGCTCAAATGAAGCGGCCAATCGACCAATTCTACTTATTTTAGCCGCAAAACCTAAGCGCCGTGGGCCTGATTCTCTTCCTCTTTTATGTGGCTCTTTTTTCTGTGCTCATCGCGAAGTGGTCCTACTTCAGGGTTAACGGAATTAACAAGCTTTTTATTCTCGGAGCGTTTTACCTCAAGCTCGCTGCGGGTTTCGTTCTCGCATTGTTGTACAGCGATCACTATGAAGATCGCGGAACAGGTGATGCTTTTCGGTTTTATGACGATGCCCTCGTGATGCACCGCTGCCTTGAAGAGAAAGGAGTTAAGCCCTACCTGAAGCTGCTCACGGGCATCGGATTCAGAGAAGATTCCGCCGCTTCTCCCTATTACTTTGAAATGACCCACCTCGAGCGTGCACACTCCACGGGTTATGTGAACGACAATGCGACTATGATTCGTGCCAATGCCGTGGTCCTTCACTTTTCACGGGGCCACTACCATGTCCATACAGCTTTTTGGTGCTTCATGGCCATGATCGGCCTCACAGCCATGCTAAAGTTGTTTGTTGGCTATTTTCCGCGAAAGCGGGTCGCCATGTTTTTCTCTGTATTCCTGCTTCCCACCACCCTGTTTTGGGGGTCGGGTGTGCTCAAGGAGCCCATTCTGCTCATGGGTCTCGGCCTGTTTTTGCTCGGCTTTTTTCGCTTTCTCTTCGACGAGAGCAAGTTTCGGCACATCATTTACATTTTGCTCGGCTTGTTCTTTCTGATCATTTCAAAGGGGTATGTACTTTTTCTCATGCTTCCCGCCATTGTCGGGCTTTTGCTTGTCAAGGCCTTTCGGGGCCGCAGGTTTTGGCTGTGGTTTTCCATTCCCCACCTCGCTGCGGCGCTGTTTATCCTCGTCGGACCGCTCATCGGGGGTAAGGCCGATGTGGCTCATGAAATCGGATGGAAGCAAACCTCTTTTTACAACGAAGCCACACTGAGCGGCGCAGGGTCGGTGATCGATATTCCCAAAATTGATTCGGCCGCTGACATTTTCCTTAATGCACCTAATTCTTTAAAAAACATCTACTTGCGTCCGTGGATCACTGAGGGCGATAACATCCTTTACCTGCCCGCCGCACTGGAAAATCTTTTGCTGATGATCTGCCTCGCGGTGATGTTGTGGAACTTTCGGAGGCCTTACGGTCTGGGAATTCCGCTCATTGCTTTTGGAATCAGCTTTGTGCTCGCACTTGGGGTGTTGATTGGGGGTGTTGTGCCCGTACTCGGTGCATTGGTGCGCTACAAGATGCCCGCGCTCATTTTCCTCTTCGCCCTCACTTTTGCGATGACCGACCACATCAAATTGCAGCGCAGGCTGCCCTTTATCAGAAAAATTGTCAAGACATTATGGAGAAAACCCTATTGATCACCGGCGCCACGGCCGGCTTCGGCGAGGCCATGGCCCTGCTTTTTGCCGACAAGGGCTGCACCCTAATCCTCACCGGCCGCAGGCAGGAGCGCCTTGACGAGCTCAAGGAGCACCTTTCGGCAAAAACAGAAGTGCACACCTTGTGCTTCGACGTGCGCAACCGCGCCGAAACAGAGGCTGCCGCAGCTTCCCTTCCGGAAAATCTGCAGTCCATAGACGTCCTGATCAACAACGCCGGGCTGGCGCTGGGCAAATCGACCCTCCCCAACGGCGATCCCGACGACTGGGATGCGATGATCGATACCAATGTGAAGGGATTGCTCTACGTGACGCGCGCTTTCTTGTCCTTTTTGCGCCGCTCAGGTCAAGGCCATATCATTAATGTCGGCTCCATCGCGGGAACCGAAGTGTATCCCGGCGGCAATGTGTACTGCGCGTCTAAGCATGCTGTGAACGCCCTCTCCAAAGCCCTGCGACAGGAGCTTTTGCCGGAAGGCATACGCGTGGGGCAAATACGCCCCGGCCTCGCCGACACCGAGTTTTCGCTGGTGCGCTACAAGGGCGATGCAGCCAAGGCCGAGCAGGTGTACCGCGGCTTTGAGGCCCTCACCGCTGCTGATGTGGCCGATGCCGCGCACTACATGATTTCGGCCCCGCCCCATGTGTGCATCAACGACCTTGAAATTACCCCGACTGCCCAGGCCAACGCCTTTATGCTCGAAAAAGGAGACTGACGGCAGCACCTGTAGCCGTGCTTTCGATCTTGCGAGCTACCTTAGCCTCACAATTCGAATTCAGCATGAGAAACCTTTTGACCTTAGCCCTGGGCTGCGCACTTGTCTCCTGCATCCAAACGCAGGATGCCGACCTGGTGGTGCACAATGCCCTGATATATACAGTCGACGAAAATTTTACCACTGGTCAGGCCATGGCCGTGCGTGACGGACGAATCCTTGAGGTCGGTGCGGAGCGCGAGATTCTGAACCGATACAGCGCCGCTGAGAAATACGACGCGCGAACGATGGTGATCTACCCCGGATTTATCGACGCGCATTCGCACTTTATGGGCTATGCCCGCAGCAAGGCCGATCTCGCTTTGGCTGGCATCGATTCGCCACGTGCAATGGCCTTGGCTGCAGCGGCTTTCGCCGAAAAAAGCGACCGCGAATGGGTGACGGGCCGCGGCTGGGATCAAAACCTCTGGCCCGGCAGTCAATTTCCCGACAGGGCTTTGCTCGACAGCCTCCTGCCCGACAGGCCGGTGCTGTTGCGCCGCACCGATGGCCACGCCGCGCTGGTCAACGCTGCCGCCATGAAAAAAGCCGGCCTCACCGCCGAAACAAAAGTGCCCGGCGGCGAGGTGGTGCTCGATTCCGAGGGCGTGCCAACGGGCCTGCTCATCGACAGGGCCGTGGATCGGGTGGCACGGTTTATTCCTCCTGTATCCGACGCACAATTGGTCAAATTGCTCAAGGAAGCAGAGGCCGATTGCTTCGCGGCGGGCCTCACCACCGTTTCGGATGCGGGTATTTCCGTGAAGGAGGCGCTCTTTCTGGACAGCCTTCAGCAAGCCGGCGAACTGACCATCCGCATCTACGCATTCCTTCGCCCCGACGACGCCACCAAGGCCCAAATGCGAAAAGGCCCCATCCTCACAGAGAGGCTCACAGCCCGTTCCGTTAAGCTCTACGGCGATGGTGCCATGGGCTCGCGGGGAGCGCTTCTTAAGGAGCCCTACTCCGATGATGAGGGCAATTACGGCCTCCTGCTCACCCCTGTCGAAGAGATCGACGAATGGGCCGAAGCCTGCCTCAATTACGGGTTTCAGCTTAATACCCATTGCATCGGCGACTCGGCAAATGCGCTGGTTTTGCTTAGGTACGCGCGCCACCTCGAAGGAATGAACGACCTGCGTTGGCGCATTGAGCACGCACAGACCGTAAGTCCCGACGACCGAACTTACTTCGCCGATTACGGCATCATTCCTTCCGTGCAGCCCATTCACGCCGTCAGCGACGGGGGCTGGGTGGCCGAGCGACTTGGCGAAGATCGCATGCCCCATGCTTATGCCTACGAATCTTTGAGAAACACCTTGGGCATTCTGGCATTGGGCACCGATTTTCCCGTAGAGGGAATTTCACCTTTGGAAAATTTTCGGGCCGCCGTTTTTCGCAACAGCGAAAATGCACCAACTCCTTTTCAGCCCGAAGAGGCCCTTACGCCGGAGCACGCGCTTCGCGGAATGACGATTTGGGCAGCGCTCGCCTCTTTTGAAGACAAGGAAAAGGGCAGCCTGGAACAGGGAAAACACGCTGACTTTGTTTTGCTCAACCGCGATTTGATGAAAGTAGGCAGCGCCGATGCGGGTAGCGTTCGCGTGATGGATACCTGGGTGAGCGGTGTGCGAAAGTAATCCTGTACCAGCCACCATCGGGCATAAAAAAACCCGACACCTGTGGGGTGATCGGGCCATATCCGCTTTCATAGCGTAGCAGATTTTAAATATTTAGAGCTTATCAACTCATTGAAGTGGCTGGATCATAAAGTTCGATAGCAACTCCTTAGACCAAGCCAAAGGCATGGGCGCACGCAGTTCTAAAAATAAGGAGTCCCGCCGCGGCGGGATGACTCACATCAAGAACAAGTGCAAGGCAGCTAGCGGACTTTAAGGACAGCTACTATTTAGAGGTTTTCGATGAAGTTTTGAACCTCTTCCTTAGTCTTTCCGGTCTTCTCCTGAATACGTCCAATAAGTTCCTCTTCCTTACCTTCGGTGTAAGCCAAATCATCGTCGGTGAGTTCACCGTACTCCTGCTTGAGCTTACCTTTCATTTGATTCCAGTTTCCTTTAAATTTATCTTGTATTGCAGACATGGTAATAATATTTAGGGTTTGTATTGTTTTCACGCTATCATGTGCACAAAGGGTGCCGTGAAACACTCCTGTTATTTTCGAACAATTGGAATTCTTCATTTTGAGTGTGTTGCAAGTAAGGCCTTTTGTTTTTTAAAAGAAGGCGGCGGGAAATAGTTGTGGGAAAAATTCCACAGCGGGGAGGTGTGGTTTCCCGAATTGCTTTCTACAGGTTGTTTTTAACTCGTTTTTCAGAACAGCGGTCGTTTAAACATAAAACACTATATTCAAGTATTTGTCGGCCCGGGCGGAAAGAGTGAAAATGATTTATTTTTTAGACTTTTGGTAAGGTCAAACTGCCGGCACGCCGGTTGACAATGTCATAAATTAAACTTTCAATAATCAATGCAAGAAACCGCGACCTCTCCTGACCAAACAGAAGTTTCCGATGAAATCAGAAGCAATACATCGGAGCAGTTCGAATTTAAAAAACTTCCCTCCGTGCTGTGGGATGCCGTCAAAATATGGAATGAACACAATCCTTGGCGCCTCGGTGCAGTAGTGGCTTATTATGCCTTGCTTTCGCTTCCGGGCCTGCTTATTGTGGTAATTAATGCAGTGGGAGCCATTTGGGGTGAGCGAATTGTTCAGGGCGAAATCACTGATCAGATCTCCAAAGCTTGGTGATGACCATCATCGGTATCGGGGTGCTTCTCTTTGCCGCCACAGGGGTATTTTACCACCTTCAGCTTTCGCTCAATGAGATTTGGGATGTACGTCAGGCACCGAGTTCAAATATATTGAAATTACTAATTGACAGGGCTGTAAGTTTTGGTTTTGTGCTGGTGATCGGCTTTTTGCTCTTGGTGAGTTTTGTCATATCGGCAGCCCTCAGCGCCATGAGTGGATTTCTGTCTTCCATTTGGGAACCCGGCTGGGTCGTCGCGGCTCAGGTCATCGACTTTGTGATATCTACGGGGGTCATAATGGTTCTATTTGCGTTAATATTCAGGTTTTTGCCGGATGCACGGGCGCAGTGGTCCACCATTTGGCGCGGTGCATTTGTGACGGCTGTGCTCTTTAATATCGGTGTGTTTTTGTTGGGGTATTATTTCGGTAAGGCCGAGCCGGGCAGCATGTACGGGGCTGCAGGATCGGTCGTGGCGTTGTTGCTGTGGATCTCTTATGCCTGCCTCATACTGTTTTACGGAGCGGCACTTGTCCGTGTTTATGCCGAGCGTTTCGGTTGGGGCCTGGCTCCGAGTGAGAATGCCATGCTTATCAAGCATGAAGAACGGGTGGTGAAACGAGGTAAAAAAGAAAAATAACGACCACTCAGTTTGGTGGGTTTTTCCCCTTGCAGCCAAATTGCCAATTACACCTAAAAATGGGAATGAAAAAGAGATACATTGTTCTGATAGTGGGTGCAGTACTTTTGATCGGGTTTAGGTTGGCGCTACCCTCCATTGCTAAAAATCACATCAACAAGCAGCTTGACAATATGGAAGGCTATCACGCTTCTATCGATGGTATCGGAATGAGGCTCTACCGAGGAGCTTTTCAAATCCAAGGTTTGCGTGTGGTGGAAGAGGCCTCGACCGATACCACCATCGCAATGGTCGAATTGCCCCACATGGAGTTCTCCATCGATTGGGGTTCCCTCTTTGATGGAAGGTTTGTTGGGGAAGTCTTTATGGATTCGCCCGTACTCAACCTTTCTAAACTGAAGGAGGAAGAATCAAAGCAGGCCTCCGAGTACCGCATCGCATTTTTTGAAGATGTGCAGAAGATGAACCCCATTCAGCTCAACCGCTTTGAGGCTGTGAACGCCACCATCTCTTATCGCGACCCAACATCCGATCCTGAGATTAATGTGTCTATGGACAATATTTCTGTTCTGGCGCTTAATTTGGGAAACGTGCGCGACCCGGAGGTTAATCTACCCGCATCTGTAGAGATCGGGGGCAACGCGATGGGAGAAGGATCGATCAATCTCAATGCTAAACTCAACCTGCTCAAGGAAATCCCCGATTTTGACATCGACATACGAATTGAAGAAATCGAGTTGGTGAAGTTTAATCAGTTTACCGAAGCGCGAGCCAACCTGCCTATTGAGTCGGGCAAGCTTTATTTTTACAGTGAAGTCGTGGGCAAAGACGGGGCAATAAGCGGCTACGTGAAGCCGGCCTTCGAGGACCTTACCATCAGGCGCGACAGCAGTGATAATTTGGTTGAAAAAGTGTATCAAAGTGCTGTGCAAGGAGTCACTAACCTGCTTGAGGACGGGAAAAAGGATCAGGTGGCAACCCGTGTTGAAATTTCGGGGACCCTCGACAAAGCCGAGGCCAGACCACTACAAGCTGTGCTGAATCTGTTTCGCAATGGCTTTATAGAGGCCTACAGCAGAGAGATAGAATATGTTTTGGATTTTGATGATAAAGGTAAAGAAGACACTTAATTAATTGCATCGGAGCTCCTCGTGCGACGAAACATA